>NZ_DAIQNN010000027.1:0-37377 GCF_036788415.1 Rubrimonas sp.
CGCTGCCCATGCCGCGATAGGCCTTGTAGCTGCGGCCCTGATGCAGGAACACCTCCCCCGGCGCCTCGTCAGTGCCGGCGAGGATCGAGCCGACCATCGCGCATTGCGCGCCCGCCGCCAGCGCCTTCGCCAGATCGCCTGAGAACTTGATCCCGCCATCGGCGATGATCTGCGCGTCCGACCCTTCCGCCGCGCGGGCGCAATCCATGACGGCGGTGAGCTGCGGCATGCCGACGCCGGCCACGATGCGGGTCGTGCAGATCGAGCCGGGGCCGATTCCGACTTTCACCGCGTCCGCCCCGGCGCCGATCAGCGCGCGGGTCGCCTCGGCGGTGGCGACGTTGCCGGCGACGACCTGCACGAGATTGGAGAGCTTCTTGATCCGCTCGACCGCCTCGGCGACCGCCCGCGCATGGCCATGCGCCGTGTCGATCACCACGAGGTCGACGCCCGCGTCGATCAGCATCTCCGAGCGCGCGAAGCCCTTTTCCCCGACCGTCGAGGCGGCGGCGACGCGCAGCCGGCCCATCTCGTCCTTGCAGGCCTGCGGGTTGAGCACGGCCTTCTCGATGTCCTTGACCGTCAGCAGACCGGTGCAGCGCCCGATCTTGTCGATCACCAGCAGCTTCTCGATACGGCGGGCGTGCAGCAGCTTCTTGGCCTCGGCCAGATCGACCGGTTCGTGGACGATGGCGAGATTGTCGGCGGTCATCAGCTCCGAGACCGGGGTCGCCTCGTCCTCCGCGAAGCGCATGTCGCGGTTGGTGAGGATCCCGGCGAGCCGCCCGTCGCGCGCGACCACCGGGAAGCCCGTCACCCCGTAGCGGCGCTGCAGCGCGCGCGCGTCGGCCAGCGTCTCGTCGGGGCGCAGGGCGATGGGGTTGTGCACCACGGCGGACTCGAAGCGCTTGACGCGACGCACCTGTTCGGCCTGCTCCTCGGGGTCGAGATTGCGGTGCAGAACGCCTAAGCCCCCGGCCTGCGCCATCGCGATCGCCATGTCGGCCTCGGTCACCGTGTCCATCGCCGCCGACATCAGCGGGATGTTGAGCGCGATCGACTTCGTGACCTGGGTGCGCAGGTCGGCGTCGGCGGGCATCACCGAGGACGCCGCGGGTTCGAGCAGCACGTCGTCGAAGGTCAGCGCTTCGCGAATCTCCATCGCCGCGTCTCCCGCTCTGTGGGCCGGCGCCGCGCGCGCCGGCTGACGCGGCGCTTATTCCACCGTCCGGACCGGAGCGAAAGCCCCAGCCGGCGGAGCGGAAGCCTCGCATTGCAGCGCACGCGCAGCTAATGCTTCGCAAGGCGAGTGCGCGGAGGGCGATGCGGCATGGCGATGGCGGAAGGGACGGTCCGGCGCGGGCGCGGGCGGCGCGAGGTCGAGTTCTCGCAGCCGGTGCGCCAGATCGCGCTCATGGTCGCCGCGCTCGCCGCGGTGAGCGCGATCGGCTGGTTCCTCTACGACCCGATCCGCACGGTGTTCGAGGCGAACGCCTATCTCAACGGGCTGATCGCGGGCGTGTTCGTGATCGGCGTGCTCGCGACCTTCGTGTCGGCGCTGCGCCTCGTGGCGGCGGTGTCTTGGATCGAGGGCTTCGCCTCCAACCGCGTCGGCCATGAATTCGCCGAGCCGCCGACGCTGCTCGCCTCGCTGTCGGCGCTGCTGCGCGACGACCGCGCCCGCGCGGCCCTCGGCGCGAGCTCCGCCCGCACGATCCTCGACTCCATCGCGCTGCGTCTGGACGAGAGCCGCGACATCACGCGCTACATCGCCAGCCTGCTGATCTTCCTCGGGCTTCTGGGCACGTTCTGGGGTCTGTCGAACACGGTGCCGGCGGTGGTCGACACCATCCGCAGCCTCGCCCCGGACGAGGGCGGCGGCACTGCCGCGGACGCCTTCGACCGGCTGATGTCTGGGCTCGAAGACCAGCTCGGCGGGATGGGCACGGCGTTCGCTTCGTCGTTGCTGGGGCTCGCGGGGTCGCTGGTGGTGGGGCTGCTCGAACTCTTCGCGGGCCATGCGCAGAACCGCTTCTATCGCGAACTTGAGGAATGGCTCTCCTCGATCACCCGCATCGGCTATGGCGGCGACGGCGAGAGCGGCGGGCTCGGCGCGACGCTGGTCGAGCAGAACGCGCTGCAGATCGAGACGCTCGCCCGGCTCGCCGAGCGCGGCGACGAAAAACGGGCGGCCTTCGAGGCGCGGGTGGCCGAGCTGACCGAGGCGGTGTCGCGGCTGGCCGCGCAGACCGGGGCCGCGCATGCGCGGACGCAGGGCGACGACGGCGCGGCGGCGCAGCGTCAGATCGCGCTGCTGGAGCGCATCGCCGCGCGGCTGGAGCGCCCGGAGCCGCCGTCGGACGATTTCGAAGGCGACCCCGAAACCCGCGCCCGCATCCGCAACATCGACCGCCAGCTGCTGCGCCTGCTCGAGGAGATCGCTCAAGGCCGGCAGGACGCCGTCGCCGAGCTGCGGGCCGAACTGTCGCTGCTCGGGCGCGCGGTGGTCGAGCTCGCCGACCGCCTCGGCGCCCGGCGCTGAGGGGGCGCGCCATGGCGATCAGCCGCAGAGGCGACCGGCGCGGCCAGCAGATGGTCTGGCCCGGCTTCGTGGACGCGATGACGGCGCTGCTGCTGGTCGTTATGTTCGTGCTGTCGATCTTCATGATCGTCCAGTTCACCCTGCGCGAGAACCTCTCCGACACCGAGGAGCGCCTGCGCGACCTCGACGGCCAGCTCGCGGCGCTGTCCAACGTGCTCGCGCTCGAGCAGGCGCGCGGCGAGGATCTCGCAACCGAGATCGACCGCCTCGCTGCGTCGCTCGCCGGCGAACGCGCCGAGGCCGCCCGGCTCGACGCGCTGGCGCTCGCGCTCAGCGCCGAACGCGACGCGCTCGCCGCCCGCGCCGCCGCCCTCTCCGATGCTGCGCAGACGCTGGAAGCCGAGCGCGACTCGGCCCGCGCCGATCTGGCGGCGGCGCAGGAGACGTCGCAGAGCCGCGCGCGGGAACTGGCCCAGGCGCGCGCTCGCATCGGCGCGCTGGAGGCCGCGGAGACCCGCGCGATCTCCGAGCGAGAGGCGCTGCAGCTCGCGCTCGCCCGGTTGCGCGAGGAGATCGACGCCGAGGCCGAAGCCGCCCGCCGCGCCGCCGCCGAACGCGCCGCCCTCGAAGCACTCGCCGCCGAACTGCGCGCCGAGCGCGACGTGGCGCGGGACCGCGCCGAGGCGGGGACGGAGGCGCTCGACGACGCCGAGGCCGCCCGCCTCGCCGAAGCCGCCGCCGCCGAGGCGCTGCGCGCGCGGCTGGCGGACTCGCGCGCAGAGCTCGACGCGATGAGCCTGATCCTCGAGGAACAGCGCCGCCGCGCCGAGGAGACCTTGACCAAGCTCGCCGCCGCCGAGGCCGCCCGCCGCGACCTGACCCTCGAACGCGACGAAGCCCTGTCGGCCCGCGAGCGCGAGCGCGCTCTGCTTGCGATGGCGCAAGCGGCGCTGGCTGAGAGCGGCCAGGTCTCGACCAGGCAGGCGCGCGAGCTCGCGGCGCTGAACGCGCAGACCTCGGCGCTGCGCCGCCAGCTCGCCAGCCTGGAAGCGCAGCTCGACGCGGCGGAGGCCGCCGACGCCGACTCTCAGGTCGAGATCGCGGCGCTGGGCCAGCGTCTCAATCAGGCGCTGGCGCGCGAGGCGGCGCTCAAGCGGCGCGAAGCGGAGCTTCTCGCGCGCGAGGCCGAGCGGCTGCGCGCGGAGAACCGCGACCTCGCCGCCTACCGCTCGGAGTTCTTCGGGCGGATGCGCGAAATCCTCGCCGGGCGCGCCGACATCCGCGTCGTCGGCGACCGCTTCGTGTTCCAGTCCGAAGTGCTGTTCGACATCGGCTCCGCCGAACTCGGCGGCGCCGGCGAGGCGGAGCTGGGCCGGCTCGCCGCCGCGATCCGCGAAGTCGAACCCGAGATCCCCGAAGGCCTCGACTGGCTCCTGCGCGTGGACGGCCACACCGACGCGACCGGCCCGGCGGAGGTGAACTGGCGGCTGAGCCAGGAGCGCGCGCTGGCGGTCGTGCGCCATCTGATCGACGTCGAGGGCCTGCCCTCCAACCGCCTCTCGGCCAACGGCTTCGGCGAGTATCAGCCGGTCGATCCGGGAACCGGCCCCGCCGCCCTCGCGCGCAACCGCCGCATCGAGGTCAAGTTCACCGAACGGTGAGGCGCGCCGCCGTGGCTTCGGTCACCACCGATAGGTCACCCCGAGCGAGACCTCGTGCTGGTCCATCCGCAGATCGATCGGCTGCCCGCCAAAAGCGGGGTTCGAGCCGCTCACCGTCTCGCTGAAGGCGTGGGTGTAGCTGCCCGTCACCCCCCAACCGTCGCCCACCTCGTAGCTGAAACCGACCGACAGGTGCACCCGCGGCGTCGCCGGCGCGAGGGTGTTGAGCAGGACTTCGTCGTCGTCGGCGAACTGGGTGTTCCAGCTCGCCCCGGCGCGCAACGTCAGCGCATCGGTCGCCTCGTAGACCGCGGCGACCCGAAGCACGTCCATATCGTCCCAGCCGAAACCGGGCCCGTCGTCGGAGCCGAGCGGGTTTCCCGCGCCCAGCGCCGCGGCGTTTCCGCTGTTGGAGACCGAGGCGACGTCGCCGTAGAAAATGCGCTGCCATTCGACGGTCACCGTCAGCGGCAGGGTCGCCGGCGCCGGGCGGACGGCGAGGCCGAGCGTGACGATGGGCGGCACGTCGAAATCGCCCTGCTCGGCGAACAGCCCGGCGTAGTCGTCGAAAGGCGTCATCCACATCCGCGTCTGATAGGAGGCGCCGAGCGTCAGATGGTCGTTGGCGTCCCACAGCACGCCGATCTTCGCGCCGCCGCCATACGACATCTCGTGGCCGTTGTTGGTGAGATTGGCCGGGTCGGCGGAGAAGCCGGCGAAGGGTTCGAGCCCGCGCGCCTCGAAGCGCTGGATCGCGAGCACCGGCCCGCCGCCGACATGAAGACCCGGCGCCACTTCCCGCGCATAATTCAGCGCGACGAAGCCCTGCATCAGGTCCACGCCGAGAGGCGAAGACCCGCCGAAGAAATTGACATCGTACTCCGTGTTCAGGCCGCCATTGCCATAGGCGTAGACGCCGAAAGCCGAGCGCTCGTCGATCCGGAAATTGGCGCCGCCGCAAGGGATGAGAAAGAACTCGTTCTCGCTTTCGAATTTCCCGGTCGCAAGCGGGGCGGCGCCGCCGATGGTCACGTCGCGGCTCGGCGAGAAGAACGTGAAGCACAGCCCGGCGCTGTTGCCGAGCTTCGCTCCATGGGCGGGGTTCTGCGCGAGCCCGAGCACGCCGGAGCCGACCGCCACCCCAGCGCCGGCCATCCCCTTGGAGCCCCCGCCATAGCCGTTCGCGATGTATCCGTTCGTCGCAACCGCCGGTCCGGCTGCGAGCGCGAGCCATACCGCCGCCGCCGCGCCGAGCGCAGCCGGCCCATAAGTCCTTCGCATCGCGTCCGTCCCCCCGTCGGCGCGCTCTCCCATCGCTGGCGGGGAGCGCTGTGTTCTACACATCGCGGGAGGTAGTTTGGCGGAATTCGCGAAGCGCGACAGAGGGGCCCGCATGGTGCGTCGAATTGTCGTAATCCGACCCCCAGGACGACCGTTCCGACGTCGGCGAGCGGGAAGCGCCGGGACGAGCGGCTACTTGTCTGATTCATGGGGAGCCGACCTTGGGAGGGTTGGCGATGTCCACGAAGATGACGGAACGGGATCACCCCAGCTTTGCGGATGTGTCGCGCTCGGCGCGACCCCGGAGAGACGCATGGCGCGCGAACGGAGGAGTCCCGCGCCATGGGACTTCGGTCCAATCTGCATCGCCGGGACGACCGGTCGTCGCCGTGGCGCCGGCGTGCGGAGCGGGATGCGCGCAGCGGTCCGAAGGACTTCAACGCCCCGGCGCTGTCGAGTCCGCCGGCCAGCGTCTCGCGGTCGCGGCCCAGGCGACCGGCGGTCGCCGGGTGCGGGTCTGGCCCGATCCGCCGACCGAGCACCGCTTGACCGTCACCCCCCTTGCGACCCTCCGCCATTGGACAAGGCCGCGCCGTGAAATCCCGGCCGTCGTCGAACGATCGAAATGCTGCGCGAGAGCCGCGCGCGCGGCGAGGGGCCAGGACCGCGGGAGGCCTTCGCGAAGGGCGCCGATTGACCTGCGTCAATCCGTACGCCGCCCCCACGGCGTAGCCTGCGGGGATCGCCGCAATCCGGAGGCTCCGCCCATGTCCGCGCCCGTCGCTTATTCCCGCGACCAGATCCGGCTGCACTGGGCCGTCGTCGCCCTGATCGCCGCGCAATATCTGCTGCACCAGCCGATCACCGACCAGATGGCGGCGCTGCGCGCCAGCGCGCCGGCGCCCTTCGACCCCGCCGTCGCCCTGCACGTCTTCGCCGGCCTCGCGATCTTCGGACTCGCGCTCTGGCGGGCGTTCCTGCGCGTGTTCCGCGGCGCGCCGACGCCGACCAAGGCGGGACCCGGCTGGGCGCGCTGGACGACCCGGCGCAGCCACGACGCGATCTACGCCCTGCTTCTTGCGATCCCGCTGACGGGCGCGATCGGCTGGTTCCCGTCCTGGACGGACGCGGCCGCGCTGCATGTGGCGTTGCAGGACTGGCTTCTGGCGGTCGTGATCGCGCATCTGGCGCTGGTCGCCTACCACCATCTCGCGCTGCGCACGGGGCCGCTCGAGCGGATGCGCCGCCCGGAAGCCTGAGGCGCTCAGCCCTCCAGCGCCTCGCGCAACTCCTCGAGCGCGAGCCACTCGTCCTCCGCCGCCTCCAGCGCGGCGCGGCGGGAGGCGAGTTCGTCGCTGGCGCGCGCGAAGGCGGCGGCGTCGCGGGCGTAGAGCCCCGGATCGGCGAGGAACGCCTCCAGCTTGCCGATCTGCGCGCCGAGCCGGTCGATCTCGGCGGGCAGCAGATCTAGCCGGCGCGCCTGCGCGTAGCTCATCTTGCGCGCGATTCGGGCGGGCTTGGCGGGCTCGGGGCGCTGCGCGGGCTTCGTCGCGGTCTTGGCCGCAGGCCGCGCCTCGGGGGGCTGCGCGTCGCGCTTCTGGGCGAGATGGTCCGAATAGCCCCCGGCGTATTCAACCGCGCCTCCGCGCCCGTCGAGCGCCACCGTCGAGGTCGCCACCCGGTCGATGAAGTCGCGGTCGTGACTGACGATCAGGGCGGTGCCGTCGTAGTCGGCCAAGAGCTCCTGCAGAAGGTCGAGCGTCTCGACGTCGAGATCGTTGGTCGGCTCGTCGAGCACCAGAAGATTGCTCTCCTTCGCCATGATCTTGGCGAGCAGCAGCCGCGCCCGCTCGCCGCCCGACAGCGCCTTGACCGGGCCGCGCGCCTGCCGCTCGTCGAACAGGAACTCCTTGAGATAGGCGACGACGTGCCTCGGGCGCCCCCGCACCATGATCTGGTCGTTCTTGCCCGAGACCCCGAGCTCGGCGTCGCCGGTCAGCGTCTCCCAAAGGCTCGCCTCGGGGTCGAGCTGGGCGCGGTTCTGGTCGAACAGCGCGGGGCTGAGATTGGCGCCGAGCCGGACGCTCCCCGCATCGGGCGCGAGCCGCCCGGTCAGCAGCGAGATCAGCGTCGTCTTTCCCGCCCCGTTCGGCCCGATGAAGGCAACCCGGTCGCCCCGCAGCACCCGCATCGAGAAGCCGCGCACCACGTCGCGCCCGTCGAAGCTCTTCGAGACGCCCTTCGCCTCGATCACCAGCTTGCCCGACTGGGCGCCGCTGTCGAGCGCCATCGCCGCCGTTCCGGCGATCTGGACCTGCGCCCGCCGCTCCGCGCGCAGCGCCGCGAGACGGCGGACGCGCCCCTGATTGCGGGTGCGCCGCGCCGAGATGCCCTCGACCGCCCATTTCGCCTCGGCCTTGATGAGCCGGTCGAGCTTGTGGCGCTCGGCCTCCTCCTCCTCGATCAGCTTGTCGCGCCACGCCTCGAACTCCGAAAAGCCCCGGTCGAGGCGGCGCACCTTGCCGCGATCGACCCAGAGCGTCGACGTGGTCAGCGCCGCGAGCAGCGCGCGGTCGTGGCTGATCAGCGCGAAGCCCGCGCGGGTCTCGGCGAGATGCGCCTGAAGCCACTCGATCGCTGAGATGTCGAGATGGTTGGTCGGTTCGTCGAGCAGCATCAGCTCGGGGCTTTGCGCGATCAGCCGCGACAGCGCCGCCCGCCGCCGCTCGCCGCCCGAGGCGCCGTCAGGGGCCGCCCCGGCTTTCACCTCCAGCCCCTCCATCGCCATCTCCGCGCGCCAGCGCTCCTCGGGGGCGAGATCGGCGGCGGCGTAATCGCCGAGCGTGGCGAAGCCGCTCATGTCGGGGTCCTGCGGCAGATAGCCTATCCGCGCGCCGGGCCGGGCGAAGCGCGTCCCCGCATCCGGTTGCACGATCCCCGCCGCGATCTTGAGCAGCGTCGACTTGCCCGATCCGTTGCGCCCGACCACGCACAGTCTGTCGCCCTCGCCGACCGACAAGGAGGCTCCCGAAAACAGCGGATCACCCCCGAAACTCAGGGCGATGTCGGACAAAGTCAGGATCGGGGGGCGCGCCATGCGCAGGGCTTAGGGCCGCGCCCGCGACCCGTCAACGCCGCCCGCGCGCGCGGCGTCAGGCCTTCACCCACTGCCCGTTGACGCAGACGAGATCGCCGACCCGCGAGCCCTCGGGCACTTTGCGCCCGTCATACCAGCAATCGGCGGCGGCGGCGCCTGCGACGCCGTACAGGACGAGGGCGAGCAGGGCGAGCGCAGCGCGGACTTGGGGTCTCATTGAGGGTGATCCTCGTCTCAGGTGGGCGGAAGCACGAGCTTGGTGTAATCGGCCGGATGGACGGTGAAGGAGACGCGCAGGCCGCGCACCGGCAGGCTCCCGGGAGGCGCCCCCGCCGTCAACCGAGCGAAGGCCTCGGCGTCGAGGCCGAGCTGCGCGGCCTGTCCGCCGAGCAGTTCAGTCAGCCGGCGGAACGAGCCCGGGCACGACATCAGGTTCGGGTCCTGCACGATCAGCCCGGGAAAGATGGTCATCGCCGCGCTGTCGGGGTCGTCGACCGCGGCGTGGCGCAAGGTGATGCGGATGTTCTTGCCCGCCAGCGGACTGCCCGGGCAGACATAGACCAGCGAATGCCCGCCCGGCGAGCCCACGCCCGGCAGTCGCCGCACTTCGCCGGCGAAGTCGCGCGG
Organism: Rubrimonas sp.; assembly: GCF_036788415.1. Taxonomy (NCBI): domain Bacteria; kingdom Pseudomonadati; phylum Pseudomonadota; class Alphaproteobacteria; order Rhodobacterales; family Paracoccaceae; genus Rubrimonas; species Rubrimonas sp. The sequence goes on from NZ_DAIQNN010000027.1 coordinate 9,209, forward strand.
CTGGAACAGGCCGCGGCGATCCACGCTCATCAGCACGATCTCGGCGAGCAGTTCCGACATCTCGCCGGTTTCGCTCTTGATGCTCTCAAGGTCCTCGAGCGCGCCGATCAGCCGCTTGTCGGCGCCGGCGAGCGTGCCGGGCAACGCGAACGGCCCTTTGAGGTCCCAGAGCATCTCGCGCAGCGACGCCGCGACCGCGGCGCCCTCCGCATCCTCAGGCTTGATCCGGCGCAGCGCATCGGCGAGCGCTTCGCTCGACAGCGAATGGAAGCCGAGCTGCGCGAGATCGCCGGTCGCTAGCACGGGGTCCTCGTCGAGGGCGCGCTGCACGATGCTCTCGAGACTGTCCCGGGCCGAGACCTCGACGCTCGCCCCGCCATCGCCGAAGGTCAGCTTGAACCCCTGCCCCGTCCCCTGCACCAGATAGACCACGCCGAGCACGCAGATCGCAGTGATCGCCGCGAGGCCGAGGCGCAGCACGTCCGACGCGCCCTTCGGGCCGCCCTTGTCCTCGCTCTTCGCGTCGCTCTTGGCGTCAGACCCCGATTGCTCCGCCATCGGCGCGCCCCCCTTGGCTCCGGTCGCGCCGACTGGCGCCACCGGCGGCTTCACGCGAACGGTAACACAACTTTTACGAATTTTCCAAAGCGCCTGCGCGCTCAGGCCGCTTCGCGCGCGCGCCCCAGCCATGCGTCGCAGGCGGCGAGGGCGCGCTCCGACATCGCCATCGCACGCGCCTGCTTGCGCGCCGCCTTGCGCCCTTTCGCACGCGCCTCGATTGGCGGGAACAGGCCGAAATTGACGTTCATCGGCTGGAAGGTCTCGGCCTCCGCTCCGCCCGTGACGTGCGCGAGCAGCGCGCCATGGGCGGTCTCGGGCGGCGGCGGGCAGGGCGCGCGCCCGAGCGCCTCGGCGGCGGCGAAGCGGCCCGCGAGAAGCCCCATCGCCGCGGACTCCACATAGCCCTCGACGCCGGTGATCTGGCCCGCGAAGCGCAAGCGCGGCTCCGCCTTCAGGCGCAGCAGCCCGTCGAGCAGCCGCGGCGCGTTCAGGAAGGTGTTGCGGTGGATGCCGCCGAGCCGCGCGAAACGGGCGCTCTCAAGACCGGGAATCATTCGAAGAACATCAGCTTGGGCAGCGTACTTCATTTTCGTCTGGAAGCCGACGATGTTGTAGAGCGTGCCCAGGGCGTTGTCGCGGCGCAGTTGCACCACCGCATGCGGCTTGACGGTCGGCGCATGCGGATTGGTCAGGCCGACCGGCTTCATCGGCCCGTGGCGCAGCGTCTCGCGCCCGCGCGCGGCCATCACCTCGATGGGCAGGCAGCCTTCGAAATAGGGCGCGTCGCGCTCCCACTCCTTGAACTCGGACACGGGGGCGGCGAGCAGCGCGTCGATGAAGGCCTCGTAGCAGTCGCGGTCCATCGGGCAATTGAGATAGGCGGTGCGGTCCGCCTCGGTCTCGCCCTTGTCGTAGCGGCTCTGGAACCACGCCCTGGAGAGATCGACGCTGTCGAAATGGACAATCGGCGCAATGGCGTCGAAGAAGGCGAGCGACGCTTCGCCGGTGCGCGCGCGGATCGCCTCGGCGAGACCGGGCGCCGTCAACGGACCCGTGGCGACGATCACCCGGTCCCAGTCCTGCGGCGGCCAGACCACCTCGCCGGGCGCGATGGTCACCTTGGGATGGGCGCGCAGCGCTTCGGTGACCGAGGCGGCGAAAGGGTCGCGGTCCACCGCCAGCGCCCCGCCCGCCGGCAGGCGGTGCCGGTCCGCCATCCCCATGATCAGCGAGCCTGCGCGCCGCATCTCCTCATGCAGCAGCCCCACCGCGTTGGTCGACGCGTCGTCGGAGCGGAAGGAGTTGGAGCAGACCATCTCGGCGCAGTCGCCGGTGCGGTGCGCCTCGGTGCCGCGTTCGGGGCGCATCTCGTGCAGCACCACATCGACGCCCGCCTGCGCCGCCTGCCAAGCGGCCTCCGAGCCGGCCATGCCGGCGCCGACGATGTGGATCGGGTCGCTCATCGGATCGCCTCCCCTTGCGCGTTCAGCGGGCGAGATAGCGGAACGCCTCCGACGCGGCGAGCCCCGCCAGAACCGCCACCGCGATCGAGACCAGCGCATAGACTGCCGGGCTGTTCTGGGCGAGGTCGAAGATCGCGCGCTCGATGCCCGCCTTGCGCACGTCGATCTGCGTCTCGAACATGTCGATCACCTCGCGGTCGCGGGTCAGGAACACGCTCGCGCGATAGCCGCCTTCGACGATGTTGGCCGGCAGCACGAAACTTGCGCGAAACAGCGTCCCCTCGACCAGATCGACCCCGCCGGGCTGCTGCGCGTAGAGCCCGCTCTCGCGCCGCAGCCGCACCACCGCCGCGAGAAACGACTCGCGCGCCTCGGCGGAGGACGCGGCGCCGACGAAGCGCAATGCGTGCTCGAGCGACACCCCATGGCGCAGATCGGCGGTGTGGCTGATCGTCTGGTGGAACGGCCCGGTGGAGGCGACGGCGAAGTAGCTCGGCGCGCTCTCGAGCCGCGCCTGCTCGACATTCGCCCAGATCCCTGCGACGCGGCCCTTGCGCCGCACCGTCACCGGTTCCGCGGGCCCGATCACCCGCACCACCACGCCCGGCGGCTCGGCGAGCGCCGGGGCCGTGCGCGCGATGGCGCCATAGACGAAGATCTCCGAGCCGTCGAAATCCGCGGTGATCGAGATGCGGTTCTGGCTGAGCGCGGCGACGACCCGCTCCGGCGGCTCCACCGACACCTGCGGCGCCTGCGCCTGCGCCGACGCCCCGAGCAGCAGCGCGAGCAGAAGAAGAACCCGCCTCATCGCATCCGCTCCGCCAGGGAATAGAGTTCCGATGGCTCCAGAACGAGATCGAGCGCGATCTTGAGGCAAACTGCGAGCACGAGCAACGCCAGCAGGATGCGCAGCTGCTCGCCGCGCAGCTTCGCCCCCATCCGCGCCCCGAGCTGCGCGCCGACCACGCCGCCCACAAGCAGCAGCACCGCCAGCACCATGTCCACCGTGCGGTTCTCGACCGCGTGCAGGACCGTCGCGACGCCGGTGACGAAGGTGATCTGGAACAGCGAGGTGCCGATCACGACGCTGGTCGGCATGCCCAGCAGATAGATCATCGCCGGCACCATGATGAAGCCGCCGCCCACGCCCATCACCGCCGACAGCAGCCCAACGGCGGCGCCGATGGCGAAAGGCGGGATCGCCGAGATGTAGAGCTTGGACTCGCGGAAGCGCATCTTCAGCGGAAGGCCCTGCGCCCAGCCATGCCCGCGCCGCGGCTTGCGCGCCGCCCCGGTCCGCGCCCGGCGCAGCGCCGACAGGCCCTCGACCAGCATCAGCCCGCCGACAACGCCGAGGAACACGACATAGCACAGCGCGACCAGCAGTTCGATCTGCCCGCGCGCCCGCACCGCCGAGAAGATCTCGACGCCGAGCGCCACGCCGAGCACGCCGCCCGCCGTCAGCACGAGCCCCATGCGCAGGTCGAGCGTGCGCCGCCGCCAATGCGCCATCGCGCCGGAGACCGAGGACGCGACCAGCTGGTTCGCCCCGGTCGCCACCGCCACCGCCGGCGGCACGCCGATGAAGATCAACAGCGGCGTGGTCAGAAACCCGCCGCCGACCCCGAACATCCCCGAAAGCACGCCGACGCTCCCGCCGATCCCCAGCAGGAGAAGGGCGTTGACGGACATCTCCGCGATGGGCAGGTAGATCTGCATCGGCGGCCCGCTCTGGACCCTCACAGAGCTACACCGGCAGACCGACCCGCGCCACCCTTTCGCGGCGGCGCCGCGCGCCGTTCCCCGCCGTCACAGCCCGCCGAACCAGCGCGCGGGCGGCAGGCCCGCCGCGCGGGCCTCGATCGTCGCGCGGTCGAGCAGCCCCTCGGTCGTGTCCACCACCGCGATCACCGAAGCCGCGTTCACCGCCGCCTGCGCCAGAGCCGCATCGGGCGGGATCTTCTCCACCAGCGCCGCCGCCAGCGTCGAAGTGAAGGCGTCGCCGGCGCCCGCCGTCCCCGCCACCTCCGCCGGCGCCGGGGCGCGCCAGACCAGCCCTTCGGGACAGCCGAGATAGGCCCCCTGCCCGCCATCCGTGACGACCACGTAACGCGGCCCACGCGCCATCATCGCCTTCATGAACGGGACCAGACCTAGATGGAACCCGCCGAAGGACAGGCCGCGCTTCAGCAGCTCCGGCGCATCCCGCGGGACCGGCCCGGAGGACGGCGCGTCGAGCGAGAGCGCAGGCGCCAGCGCCTCCGCCTCGACCCGGTTGACCGACAGCAGGTCCACATCCTCGAGCGCCCTGAGCACCATGGCGCCGCGGGCCGTCAGCTGCCGGATGCCGGGGTTGAGCGACACGAACGCCCCCGCCGCCTTGGCCGCGCGCGCGAAATCGGGGAGCGCTTCGGCCGAGCTGTTGGACAGCGGCGCTATGTGGACGAGATCGACGCCGGCGAACCCCTCCCCCGCATCCTCGATGGCGATGGTCGCGTTGGCGCCGCGATGCACGAAGATCGTCGCGTTGCGGTCGTGGCTGGCGATGATGGAGGAGACCCCCGTCGCCTCCTCAGGCACGTCGCGCAGCCGGTCGAGGCCCACCCCCTCCGCCTCCAGATGCTCGCGCACCGCCGCGCCGTTGAGGTCGTGGCCCGTGCGGCTCAGCGCCGAGACCTCCCAGCCGCCCCGCCGCGCGAGCGAGACGGCGGTGTTGCAGGCGCCGCCGCCCACATGGCTGACGATCGAGCGCGCGGGGATCTTGCGCCCGGCCTCCAGCCACAGGAAGGATTTGTGCTCGTTGACCAGCGTCATCTGCTCGATGAGTTCGGGATCGACGATGGTGATCACGTCGATGGTCGCCGAACCGATGGTGACTGCTTTCATGGCCGCTCCCGAAGGCAGGCGCAGGCGTTCGCTGCGCGGGCTCCCGCGGTCTTCGGGGTAGCCGCCGAAGCCCGCGCGCGCAAGCAGGCCAAAAGGAGGCGCCCCGCGCGGGCGCGCGAGATCGTGGGACGGGCGCACAAGCGCAACGGAGTGACCCGGATCGGGGCGGGATCAACCTTTCGGCAGCACATCCGGCGCTAATGTCCCGGCGCCAGCAGATGGAAGCTTTCGCAATGGAAATTTCCCAACAGCGCCAGACCCGGATTCACGAGACGACCGTGACTCAGGTGCTCGCGGAGAACCTCGCCTGCCACCCGTCGCTGATGCGATGGCTGACGCAACAGGTTCTGCCGGACCTGTCGGTCGATCTCTCCGGCGCGGCGACCCGGGTGGATTTCGCCAGCGCCGAGCCCGGCTCGGACCCCGACCCGGGCTGGGACCTCAAGGCGATCGGCGATTTCGGCGAGATCGACATCGCCTTTCTGATTTCGGTGCGTTTCGAGTACCGCGCCGCCGCCGCCCGCAAGGCGCGCGAGACCGCCAAGGCGCTCAGCGCGAGCGGCGAGGCGGCGATCGCGCTCGGCGTCTGGATCAGCGCCAAGGCCGAAATCGACCGGATGGCCGACGAGCCCGTGCATTGCGACCGGGCCGTCGGGCTCGAGAAGATCATCGACATGCTGGACGGCGAGGCGCGCTGCTCGGCCTATGAGCTTCAGCGCCGGCGCGAGTTCCAGATCGGCCTGTTGCGCGCCGCCCTGCGCAGCGCCGCCGACGCCGCCGAAGCGCCGGTGGCCCCGCGCGAGACCTTCCGCCGGCACTATCTCGACATGATCGCCGACGAGGCGCCGCTGCTCACGGTCGATTTCGCCCGCGAGCGCGTCGACGAAGATTTCGCGATGCTGGCCTTCGACGTGGCCGCCCTGCCCCGCTGGCCCTTCATGCCGACCGTGCGCCTCGCTCATCATGTGCGCGAGGGGTTCGCGAGCATCCTGATCCATGACTGGGGCGCCGACCTCGAAGGTCTCGCCGGCGTCATGGAGCCCGCGCTCGACGGCACGCCCTATTCGCTCGCGCTCGCGCCGAGCCGCCTGCCCGGCGGCAAGCCCGGCGTGCTGATCCTCGCCGAGACGCCGGTGCTCGACCCCGACCGACCTTTCGCCGCCCAGCGCCGCGACGCGCGGACCTGCATTCGCGCCATCGACGGGCTGCGCGGCTGGTTCGCCGCGCGCAAATCCGTGGTCAGCTACTGGTCCGACTTCATCGGCGGCGCCGAGGAGTCGCATGTGGGTCACTCGCGCGTGCGCCGCGGCTTCAAGCTCGGCTGATCCGTCGACGCCCGACCGCTTCAGCGCGCCGGCGCGGTCAGCGCGCGATACGGCCCCAGAGCGGCGAGCGCGATCGCCAGCTTGACGCCGAAATCGCCGAGCGCGAGGCTCACCCAGAAGGGCGCGTCCGGCCCGAAGCCCATCAGCGGCGCCGCGCCGACAGCCCAATCTTCGACCGGGCCGACGAAGGCCCCGCCCGCCGAGAAGGCGAGCCAGAAGAACAGCGCCGTGTCGACCGCCGAGCCCAGCGTCGAGGAGACCAGCGGCGCCCGCCACCACGACCCCGCCCGCAACTTGTCGAACACCGCCACGTCGAGGAGCTGCGCCGTCAGGAACGCCGCCCCGGACGCGACCGCGATGCGCGGCGTGGCCAGCCAGACCGACAGCGCCACCGCCAGCGCGAAGCCGACATAGACGACCCGCCGCGCCGCCTCCGGGCCGTAACGGCGGTTGACCAGATCGGTCGCGAGAAAGGCGAAGGGATAGGTGAACGCGCCCCAGGTCAGGAAATCCCCGACCGGATATTGCACGAGGACGTTCGAGGCGGCGACGATGGCCGCCATCGCGGCGATCCCCGCGAGCACGCCCCGCCGCTCTGGGCTCCGCCAGACGTCCCGCGTCCCGCTCATCCCGCGCCCTCCAGCGCCGCCGCCTGATCGGCGGGCAGCAACCCGACCTCCCCAAGCGCGCGCGCCAGCCCCGGCGCGCCCTCGAACAGATGCGCCGTCCAGCCCCGCGCCCGCGCCGCGGCGACATTGGGGGCGCTGTCGTCGGCGAAGAACAGTTCCCGCGGCGCGTGGCCCGTGCGCTGCTCGAGGATCTCGTAGATGCGCGGCTGCGGCTTGACGCAGCCCTCGCGCCCCGAGACCACGCAAAGGTCGAACTCGCGCAGGATCGGAAACATCTCTTCGGCGATGGGATAGGTCTCGGCGGCGAAATTGGTCAAACCGTAGACCGGCACGCCGCGCGCCTTGAGCGCGCGGAAGCAGGCGACCGAGCCCTCGAATTGCGGTCCGACCATGTCCGGCCAGCGCGTCCACCACGCCCGGATCAGCGAGGCGTCGCGCGGGTCCGCGGCTTTCGCCGCATCCTCCTCGACGCCGCGCGGCATGTCGCGCCCCGCATCGAAGGCGAGGTTCCATTCCGGCGGGCAGAGCTGCGTGAAGAACCGCTCCCGCTCCGCCGCGTCGGGGATAAGTTCGGCGTAGAGCCGCTCCGGGCGCCAGTCGAACAGCACCCGCCCTATGTCGAACACCATCGCCCTGACGGCCATGCCCAGCTCTCCCCGATCTCGCGCGGGATATGACCGCTCGCGCCTGCGAAGGCAAGCCGAAGCCGCCCGAAGATCACGCCCAGCGCAGGCCGGTCACGCCCGCGCCAGCGGATCGGTCAGCACGCGATGCTCCTCCAGCGCGAAGCGGTCGGTCATGCCGGCGATGTAGTCCGACGCGACCCGCGCGCGGCCCGGCTCATCCGCCGCCGCCAGCGCCGCGCGCGACCAGTCGGGCGGCATCAGCGCAGGCGCCTCCATGAAGATCGCGAAAAGCTCGGCCACCACTTTCGCGGCCTTCGCCCGCATCCGCGCCACCCGCCAGTGCCGGTACATCCGCTGCATGAGAAAGCCGTGGATCGCGGCGATGTCGGCCCGCATCTCCGCCGAAAAGGCGACCACGGGCCGGCCCAGCGCGCGAACCTCGGCCGCCGAGCCGGGGGCCGCCTCGGCCAGCAGGCGGCGGCTCTCGGCCAGCGCGTCCTCGACCATCGCGCCGAACACCCGCCGCAGGGCCTCGTGCTGCACGCGGATCGGGTCGAGCCCCGGCCAGAGCTCCTCCACCTCCTCGAAGGCGGCGCCGACCAGCGGCAGGGTCCGCGCCTCCTCGGCGGTGAACAGCCCCGCCCGGAGCCCGTCCTCGAGATCGTGATTGTTGTAGGCGACGTCGTCGGAGAGCGCGGCGACCTGCGCCTCAGGGCCGGCATGGGTGGCGAGTTCCAGATCGTGCCCGGCGCAGTATTCGGCGATGGCGTAGGGCAGCGGCGCCGCGCTCGGCAGGAGCGGGCCGTTGTGCTTGGCGATGCCCTCCAGCGTCTCCCAGCTCAGGTTCAGGCCGTCGAAGGCGGCGTAGCGCCGCTCCAGACGGGTGACGATCTTCAGCGCCTGCGCGTTGTGGTCGAAGCCGCCGAAAGGGGCCATGCAGGCGGCGAGCGCGTCCTCGCCGGTATGGCCGAAGGGGGTGTGGCCGAGATCATGCGCCAGAGCCACCGCTTCGGCCAGCTCCTCGTCCAGACCCAGCGCCTTGGCGAGCGTGCGGGCGATCTGGGCGACTTCGATCGAATGGGTGAGGCGCGTGCGATAGTGGTCGCCCTCGTGCTCGACGAAGACCTGCGTCTTGTGCTTGAGCCGGCGGAAGGCGCTGCAATGAATGATGCGGTCGCGGTCGCGCTGGAATGGCGAGCGGTGCGCCGAGCCCGGCTCGGCATGCAGCCGCCCGCGGGAGGCGGCGGGGTCGGTGGCGAAGGGCGCGGGGCCAGCGAGGCGGAGGGCGGGGCGATCGGTCATCGGCGGCTCGTCTTGGCGCTGCGCCCCGCAGGGCCTATGTTGGCGTGATACATGAATTCCCGTCGCGAGGGCGCCCCATGGACATCACCCTGCCGATCGACGTCACCGAGGCCGCGCTGCGCCGCATCGCCGAGATCTCCGAGGCCGAAGGCGCGCCCAAGGTGCTGCGCGTGGCCGTGCTCGGCGGCGGCTGCTCGGGCTTTCAGTACGAATTCGGGCTCGAGGACGCCCCGGCGCCTGAAGACACGGTGCTCGGCGGCGGCAAGGTGGTGATCGACCCCGACAGCCTGCCCTTCCTCTCGGGCTCGCGCATCGACTTCAAGGACGAGCTGATCGGCGCCCGCTTCGCCATCGACAATCCCAACGCCACGTCGAGCTGCGGCTGTGGGACCAGCTTCTCGATCTGACCGGTTGTTCGTGAAATGTTCTTGACTCGGAGACTGAGTCGGGCGCATTGAACCCGTGGCCGGCGGGCGCCGGGTGTTGCGTGGCGTGTTCTGGATGGGGCGCCGCGCCGGCCGACCCTCAACGGGTCACGCGTAGGTCTCTTCGGCGCGGAAACCCGAGGCGACCACATACATCTCGGCGCTGTCCTTGCGGCTGGCGGGAGGCTTGACATGGGCGACGGAGCGGAAGCGGCGTTTGAGCAGCGCCAGAAGCTGGTTCTCCGCCCCGCCCTGAAGCACCTTGGCGACGAAGGTCCCGCCCGGCGCCAGCACGTCGAAGGAGAAATGCGCCGCCGCCTCGCAAAGGGCGACGATGCGCAGATGGTCGGTCGCCCGATGGCCCGAGGACGGGGCCGCCATGTCCGACAGCACCACATCCGCCCCGCCGCCGAGCGCCACCTTGACCGCGTCGTCCGCCCCCTCTTCGAGAAAGTCGAGCAGCAGGATGTCGGCGCCGTTGACCGGCTCGGTCGGTTGGATGTCGGCGCCCAGCACGAAGCCGCGGGGCTTGCCGCTCTTCTCGCCCAGCGCATTGACCCGCTTGACCGCGACCTGCAACCAGCCGCCCGGCGCGCAGCCCAGATCGACCACGCGCGCGCCGGGAACCAGAAAACGCCGCGCGTCGTCGATCTCGGCGAGCTTGAAGGCGGCGCGCGAGCGGTAGCCCTCGCGCTTCGCTTTCTGAACGTAAGGGTCGTTCAACTGGCGCTGCAGCCAGAGCGTCGAGCTCAGCTTGCGCCCCTTCGCCGTCTTGACCCGCGTCTTGAGCGTGCGGGCGCCCTTTCCGTCCTGCGACATCGCCGCCCCGCTCAGTCGCGCAACGCGCGCGGCGCGCCGGCGCTTTCGCCGAGGAGCGCGTAGAGCATCCCCTCGCGCAGGCCGCGATCGGCGACGCGGAGCTTCTCGGCGGGCCAGAGCCCCATCACCGCGCTGAGGATCGCGGCGCCCGCGAGCAGCAGGATCGCCCGGTCCGGGCCGACGCTGGGGTGGCGCGCGCGACCGGCGTCGTCGAGCGCCGCGAGGTCGGCGATCACCCTGCGCGCGTCGTCGGTCGCCAGCCACAGCCCGTCCACCCGCGAGCGGTCGTAGCGGCGCAGGCCGAGATGAACGCCGGCGATGGTGGTGACGGTGCCTGAGGCGCCGATGATCTGCAGCGCGTCGTCGCGCCAGCCGGGGCGGCGCGGCGCGAAGGCGGCGATCTGCGCTTCGAAATAGGCGCGCATCGCCTCGAAGCGTCGGGGCCCCTCGGCGATGTGGGCGAAGCGGTCATGCAGCGTGGCGACGCCCGAGGGCGCCGAAATCCAGTCGACGATGTGGGCCGCGGCGGCGCGGGCGCGCGCGTCGGGCTCGAGCACGCCACGCCGCGCGGGCGCCAGCGCCATCAGCAGGCGCGGGCGCAGCCGGGCCGGCGTTCCGGAGAGATCGACCAGCACCAGTTCGGTCGATCCGCCGCCGATGTCGACCACCAGAAGCTGCTCGGCGCTTTCGTCGAGCAGCGGCGCGCAGCCCGCGACGGCGAGGCGCGATTCCTCCTCCGCCGTGATGACCTCGAGGCGCAGCCCGGTCTCGCGGCGCGCGCGCTCGATGAAGGCGCGGCCATTGGCGGCGCGCCGGCACGCCTCGGTGGCGACGGCGCGCATCCGCCGCACGCCGTGCCGGCGCAGCTTGTCGGCGCAGACCCCGAGCGCCTCGATGGCGCGGGTCATCGCATCCTCGGCCAGCGCGCCGTCGGCGTCGAGCTTCTCGCCGAGCTTCACAGCGCGGCTGTAGCTGTCGATCACATGGAAACCGTCGTCGCGCGGGCGGGCGATGAGCAGGCGGCAGTTGTTCGTGCCGAGATCGACCGCCCCGATCGGCGCCGCCCGGGGCGGTGCGGTGCGCGCGCGCCCGAGCGGCGCTTCGGGAGATGCTGCGGCGGGCCTGTCCATCAGACCCGATTAACCGACAACGCGATGCGCGACAAGGCGGCGCGGCGGTGTGCGCCGCGCGCGCCTCGGATGCGCGCGGCGCGTCGGGGCCGCGCGCGGCCGGGTCACTTCGGCGTCACGACCGGCAGGCCGGCGTTGGTCCAGTCGACCATCGACTCCGGGTACATCCGGACGTCCGGCAACCCGGCGATCTCGGACAGCGCGAACCAGTCGGTCGCCGCCCAATGGCCGGTGTTGCAATAGGTCACCACGGTCTCGTCCGCGCCCGGAGCGTTCGCCGCCGCCCATTCGCGGACTTTCTCCGGCGACAGCGTCACCGACGCCTCGCCGTCGAAGAAGGTGCTGTGCGGCACGCTCCGCGCGCCTTCGATGGCTCCGGCGGCCTTGGCGAGCTTGTGCTTCTCCTGGCCGAGATGCTGCTTGAGGGGGCGCGCGTCGATCAGCGTCGGCGCGTCCGAAGCGCCGATCGAGGCGTGGATCTCCTCGCGCGTCACCGACCACTGCTCCGAGAGGCGCGCCGTCACTTCGGTCGGCGTGGGGGCGGTTCTGTCGGTGGTCAGCGGCAGCCCGGCGCGGCGCCACTCGGCGAGCCCGCCGTTCAGGATGGCGATCTCCTCGAAGCCGGCGGATTTCAGCGTCCAGTAGACGCGCGCCGCCGCGCCGAAATCCGTCTGGTCGGCGCCCTCGTAGACGATCACCACCGGGTCGCCCGGCTCCAGCCCCGCCGAAGCGAGCCGAGCGCTCAGCGCGTCGTCGGTCAGGCGCAGACCGGGGTTCTGCTCGGTCCCGCGCCAGCTGCCATAGGGCGCGCTGACCGAGCCGGGGATATGACCGGCGGCGTAGTTCGGCGCGACCTTGCCCTTCTCGTCCGGCTTGCCCGGTTCGGCGGCGCGTATGTCGATGATGTCGATCTCGCGCGAGGCGGCGAGCGCCTGAAGCTCGGCTGGGGTCAGAAGCTTGCTCCACTCGGCCTGCGCCGGGGAGGCCGCCGCGAGCGCGGCCAGCAGCGCGCCGGAGACGATGAAGCGACGGGTCATGGCGTATTCTCCATTGAGGGATGGCATGCATTGGGAGATACGCCCTCGTCGCCGTGAATTGAAGGCGACGACGGATCACAATGTATGTTTCAGAAAATCACGAACCCTGATGTGAAACCGCCATAAGACGCGCGTATGCCGCCGCGCCGGCGGGCGCGACGGCGACCATGCGGGCGACGGGGTTACTGCCCGTAGGAAAGCGGCAGGTCGGCGTGCGTCCAGTCGACCATCGACTCCGGATAGATCGACACGTTCTCCAGCCCCGCCACCTCGCTCAGCGCGAACCAGTTCTGCGCGGCGAGCTGGCCGGTGTTGCAGAAGCTGACGACCGGGCGGCCCTTGATCTCCTCGGCGGCCTTGGCGGCCCAGTCCTTCACGACCTCCGCCGACATCAGCGCGGGGTCCTTGGGGTCGAAGAAGGTCGGGAAGGGCGCGTTGTAGGCGCCGGGCAGCGTGCCCGGGGTCTTGGCGGCGCCGTGCTTCTGCTCGCCCTTCCACTGCGCCGGGGCGCGCGCGTCGAGGAGCACCGCCTCCTGCTTGCCCTCGACGATGGCGAGAACCTCCTCGCGGGTGACGAACCACTCGTCCGACCATGTCGCCGTCACCTCGGTCGGCGCTGGGACGGACGGCTCGGTCGAGATCGGCAGACCCGCGTCGCGCCATTTGAACATGCCGCCGTTGAGGATCGCGATCTCGCCGAAGCCCGCGGATTTGAGGTTCCAGTAGACCCGCGCCGCAGAGCCGAAATCGACCTGGCCGGGGCCTTCATAGACCACGACGACCGGCTTCTCCGGCGTCAGGCCCGCGCTGGAGAGCAGTTCGCTCAGCGCGGCGTCGCTCAGCTTCTCGCCGGGGTTCTGCTTGGGGCCGCGCCATTTTTCGTATGGCGCGTTCACCGCGCCGGGTATGTGACCGGCCATGTAGTTCGGCGCCTTGCCGTCGGCCCCGCCATCGGCGGAGCGGGTGTCGAGCACGACCACCTCGCGTTCGGCCATCAGCGCCTGCAACTCGATGGCGCTGATCAGCGGGTTCCACTGCGCCCAGGCCGGCGCGGAGAGGCCGAGCGAAAGGGCTGCGGCGGCGAAGACGAGACGGGACAGACGCATGTCGATGCTCCAGCGATGCAAGGCGGGAAGAGTCTAGCAGCGCCGCGGCGCCCGGAGAACTGCGCGAACCACGCGGCGTTCTCGTACTTTGGCGCCGCGCGGCGCGCCGCTCAGCGCAGGCGCGGCGGCCCTGTCGGGCGGGGCGCAGGCGCGGACGGAAGCGCGGACGGGGGCGTGGGAAGCGGCGCGGGATGCAGGCCGACGCCCTGCGCCCGCGCCGGGGCGCTCAACCCATGGTCGGGGTCGAGCAGCCCGACGGCGACGCTCTCGCCATCGGGCGCGAAAGGCTGGGCGGCGCGCCCGAGCAAGGCCGCGATCCCCTCCCCCGCCCGGCGCGCCGACGGGGGGAGCGTCAGCAGCAGCGTCAGCGCGCCGGCCCCCTCTCCCGCCCCAACTCCGGGCGCGAGGCGCACGAGCCAGGCCTCGGCGACGAGGCCGGGAAGCGCCGCGACGCGCTCGGCGAGCGCAGCGAGCATCGCCTCGGACGCGCCGAGCGGCGGGCCGACGCGCAGCGCGCCCGACAGCGTCGACGCAGCCAGCGCGCCGCCCGCCTCCGCCGCGACGAAGGCCACGTCGGGCGCTCGAAAAAGCGCCGCCGACGGCGCCTCGCCGAGGTTTAGGCCGAGCCCGAGCCCCGCCTCGGCCAAGGCAGCCATCAGCCCGGCCCCCGGCAGCGCGACATACTCCACGGGCGCGTCGAAGAACGCCGCCATCCGCGCGTCGTCGTCGAAGGCCAGCGCCACCGCGCCCTCCTCGAGTTCGAAGGTCAGCGGCGCGAGCGGCGCGTCGTCAGGCGTCGGCGTCACGGGCACGAGCAGCCGGGTCTCGAGCAGCAGCGCGAAGAACCGCGCGCGGGCGCTTTCGGGCGCGCCCTCGGCCTCGGCTTCGGCCCAGGCGCGGTCGAGCGGGGTGAGGTCGGGACAGGTCACGGCGCCCGCGCCAGCACCCAGTCGCGGACGTCCTCCCAGACGGCGCGCCGGCCCAGATCGCGAAGCAGAAGATGCCAGCCTTCTGAATAGTCCCGCAGATCGGGCGGGCGCGGCAGTTTCGCCGCCACCGCCCGCACATCCGCGTTGTCGACCACCTCGTCGCGCGCGCCGAGCGCGATCAGCAGCGGAACCTCCACCGCCCCCGCCGCAGCCTCGGCGCGGTCCATGATGCGCACGAGCCCCTGCATCTCGCGCGGGGTCGGCTTGGCGAGGTAGAGCGGGTCGGCGGCCAGCGCGCGCAGGGCGGGGACGTTGTCGGAGGCCTGGATGCGAACGATCCCTTCGCCCGAGAGGCGGCGGTCGGGGATCAGCGTCGTCATCGCCCACATGCCGGCGCGCATGAAGCCGTTGATGTGCGGCCCGCCGCCGATCGCCGGGGCGAGCAGCACGGCGCCGTCCACCTCCGGCGCCCGTCCCTCGCCGAGCGCGGCCAGCACGACGCCGCCGCCGAGCGAATGGCCGAGCGCGATCAGCGGCAAGTCGGGATGGTCGGCGCGCGCGGCCCGCGCCTGCGCGGCGAAATCCGAGATCAGCGCCTCGGCGCCGGGCCAGGCGCCGCGGCTGGCGTTGCGCCCGAAGCCGCGCTGGTCGTAGGCGCGCACTTCGATGCCGGAGGCGGCCCAGAACGGCGCGACCTCGCCCAGCAGCGTCTCGGCGTAGTCGCCATAGCCGTGCACGACGAGCATCACGGCGCGAACGGGCGGCGCCGCGGGCCAGCGCGCCTGCGCCAGCGCCTCGGCGGGCGCGGCGGAGGCGCCCTCGACCGGCCCGCCCGGCGCGCAGGCGGCGAGCGGCAGCGCAGCGGCGAGAAGAGCGATGGCGGCGGCGCGGATCATTCCCGCCTTGTCGCGCGGGTCGGCGTCGCGCGCAACGGCGCGCGCCGCCGCAGGGGCGGTCTCGCCCCCGATCCCACGCTCCATCGCCTCACGCGCCTGTCGGAGGCTCGTCGGCGCGTCGCGCCGTCTCGGCGTCGGCGAGCGCGCGCAGCGCCGCCAGCGTCGGGAAGGCGTCGGCGAGCCCCTTGCCGTAGTCGAGGTTGAAGCGCCAGTCGAAGCCCGGCGCCTGGTCGCCTTCGGCATGGGCCAGCACGGTCTCCAGCTTGTCGGCGGCGCGCACGAAGCGCGCTTCCGGCGTCCGCGCCGCCTCGTACTCCTCCCAGAGCGCCGTGACGCGCGCCCGCACGCCCTGCGGCGCCGGGGCGAGCAGGTCAGCGAGGGCTATGCGCTCGGCGGCCTGTTTGGCGACAGGGTCGGGTCGCGTCGAGGCGGGGATGTCGCCGGTCACCGCCTCGGCCAGGTCGTGCACGAGGCAGAGGGCGAGCGCATGGCCGAGGTCGAGCCCCTCGGGCGCCGCCACCAGCGCGATCAGACCGAGCCGCCAGCTGTGTTCCGCCGCGCTCTCCCGCCGACCGGCGGGCGTGAGCGTGTTGCGGGGCGTGTCCTTGAGCGCGCTCGCCCGGCGCAGGAAATCGCGTAGGCCCGTCGCATCCGCGCCGCTTTCCATGACGCAACTCCTCGCCTATACCCCGCCCATGCTCGATCTCGGACATAACGCAGGCCCTCTGCCGCCGGAAGTGGCGCGCCGCCGGACCTTCGCCATCATCTCGCATCCCGATGCGGGCAAGACGACGCTGACCGAAAAGCTGCTCCTTTACGGCGGCGCGATCCAGATGGCGGGGCAGGTCCGCGCCAAGGGCGAGGCGCGGCGCACGCGGTCGGACTTCATGAAGATGGAGAAGGAACGCGGCATCTCGGTCTCCGCCTCGGCCATGTCGTTCGACTACGAGGGGCGGTGGTTCAATCTGGTGGACACGCCGGGCCACGAGGATTTCTCCGAGGACACCTATCGCACGCTGACGGCGGTGGACGCCGCCGTGATGGTGATCGACGGGGCCAAGGGCGTCGAAAGCCAGACCCGCAAGCTGTTCGAGGTCTGCCGGCTGCGCGACCTGCCGATTCTGACGTTCTGCAACAAGATGGACCGCGAGAGCCGCGACACCTTCGAGATCGTCGACGAGATCCAGGAGGCGCTCGCGCTCGATGTGACGCCCGCGAGCTGGCCCATCGGGATGGGGCGCGATTTCCTCGGCGCCTATGACATTCTCCACGACCGCATCGAGCTGATGGACCGCGCCGACCGCAACACCCGCGCGCAATCCATCGCAATCGACGGGCTCGACGATCCGAAAGCCGCAGAAATCCTCCCCGCCGACCGGCTTGAGAAGCTGCGCGAGGAAGTCGAGATGGCGCGGGAACTCCTGCCGCCCTTCGACCGGCAGGCTTTCCTCGAAGGCCACATGACGCCGATCTGGTTCGGCTCGGCGATCAACTCCTTCGGCGTGCGCGAGCTGATGCGCGGCATCGCCGACTACGCGCCCCCTCCCCGCTTCCGCGCCACGGCGACCCGCGAGGTCTCCGCCGCCGAGGAGAAAGTGTCGGGCTTCGTGTTCAAGGTGCAGGCCAACATGGACCCCAAGCACCGCGATCGGGTCGCCTTCGTGCGGCTGTGCTCGGGTCATTTCGAGCGCGGGATGAAGCTGCACCATGTGCGCACCGCCAAGCCCATGGCGGTCTCAAACCCGATGCTGTTCCTCGCCTCCGAGCGCGAGATCGCAGAGGACGCGTGGGCCGGCGACATCATCGGCATCCCCAATCACGGCCAGCTGCGCATCGGCGACGCGCTGACCGAGGGCGAGGATCTGCGCTTCACCGGCATCCCCGCCTTCGCGCCGGAGCTTCTGCAAACCGTGCGCGCGGGCGATCCGATGAAGGCCAAGCATCTCGACAAGGCGCTGACCCAGCTCGCCGAGGAAGGCGCGGCCAAGCTGTTCAAACCGGCCATCGGCTCGGGCTGGATCGTGGGGGTGGTGGGCGCGCTGCAGTTCGACGTGATCGCGAGCCGCATCGAGACCGAATACGGCCTGCCGGTGCGCTTCGAGCCGACGCAGTTCGTCTCGGCGCGCTGGATTTCCGGGCCGAAGGAGAAGCTGGAGGCCTTCACCTCGGCCAATCGCGGGCAGATGGCGCAGGACCATGACGGCGACCCGGTCTTCATGACCCGCCTGCAATGGGACATCGACCGGGTGGTCCGCGACTGGCCGGAGATCGGGCTCAGCGCGACGAAGGAGACGCTGGCCTAGAGCCGAGATCGACTTGGGAGGAGCGGGTCCTAGGTAAGGACCGTTGTTTCTAAAGGACGAATTCTGGTTAACTGGGTGGTTCAGGTCGGCTTGCGCTCTGGCGCCCCTCTCCCGCGTCAGCCCGGCGACATGCCCCGCAGCCGCTCGGAGCGCCGGCGCAGCACCTCCACCGTCGCCAGCAGCAGGATCGAGACGATCACGAGGATCGTCGCCACGGCGAGGATGGTGGGCGAGATCTGCTCGCGGATGCCCGACCACATCTGCCGCGGCACCGTCACCTGCTGGGGGCCGGCGAGAAACAGCACCGCCACCACCTCGTCGAAGGAGGTGATGAAGGCGAACAGGCCGCCCGACACGACGCCCGGCAGGATCAGCGGCATCTGCACCTTGAAGAAGGTCGTGACGGGGTTGGCGCCGAGGCTGGCGGCGGCGCGGGTGAGGCTGCGGTCGAAGCCCGAGAGCGTCGCGGTCACGGTGATGATGACGAAGGGCGTGCCGAGCACCGCATGGGCGAGGATCACCTTCACATAGCCCATCGCGGTGGGGTCGGCGCCGAGCGCCTCGAACCATGCGCCGGTGCGCGAGAAGGCGAAGAACAGTCCGGCGGCGGTGATCACCAGCGGCACGATCATCGGCGAGATCAGGATCGACATGATCAGCCCGCGATACGGCATCTCGGACCGGCTGAGCCCGATGGCCGCCAGCGTTCCGAGCACGGTGGCGATGGCGGTCGCCCAGAAGCCGATGAAGAAGCTGTTGCGCAGGGCCCGCACCCATTGCGCGTTCGCCCACATGTCGGCGAACCATGCGGCGCCGTCCGGCTCGTCGGGCCGCAGCATCCCGAATTCGAGGATGTTGCGATACCAGCGCGTCGACCACGCCTCGGGGTCGAAAGCGAGCATCCCCGGCGTGAAGCTGAAATAGGGCTCGGCGTTGAAGCTGAGGGGCACGATCACGAGGATCGGCGCGATCAGGAACAGGAAGATCAGCGCGCAGAGCGCCCGGAAGCTCCAGTACCAGACGCGCTCGCCGGTCGATGCGTAGGGCGGAAGCGCCATGACCTATCCCAGCTTCACGTTGTCGATGCCGATCAGGCGCTGATAGACGGCGTAGAGGATCAGCACGCCAGCCAGCAGGATGCCGCCGAGCGCCGCCGCCAGCGACCAGTTGAGCGAGCGCTCCATGTGGAAGGCGATGAAGTTCGAGATCATCGTGCCGCTCTGCCCACCGACCAGCGCCGGGGTGATGTAGTAGCCGATGGCGAGGATGAAGACGAGCAGCGCGCCTGCGCCGATGCCGGGCACGGTCTGCGGGAAATACACCCGCCAGAACGCGGTCCAGTTCGAGGCGCCGAGGCTCTTGGCGGCGCGCAGATAGGTCGGCGGGATGGTCTTCATCACAGAATAGAGCGGCAGGATCATGAAGGGCAGCAGGATGTGCGTCATCGCCACCAGCGTGCCGGTCTTGTTGTAGATCATCGAGAAGCGGTTGGCGTCCGACGTCACGCCGCTCCAGACCATCAGGTCGTTGATCACGCCCTGCGATTGCAAGAGCGCGATCCACGCGGTCGTGCGCACGAGCAGCGAGGTCCAGAACGGCAGCAGCACGAGGATCAGCAGCAAATTGGCCGTGCGCAGCGGCAGGTTGGCGAGCAGCCACGCCACCGGATAGCCGAGAATGAGGCAGAGGATGGTCACCGCCAGCGAGATCTCCAGCGTGCGCAGGAACAGGCTGACATGGATGCGCTGCTCGGGAGGGGCCTGAACCACCTCGCCCTGCGCCGTCACCGTGCGGTCGAGCGCGGCGGCGTAGAAGGCGCCGGTGAGCGATTTCGAGGCGACTTTCATCGCCTCCCATGTCGCCATCTCGCCCCATTTCGCGTCTTCGGCGATCAGCGCGTCGCGATAGGGGGGCTCCATCCGGTCGACGCGCCGGGCGGTGGAGGTGAAGAGCGAGCGCGTCCCCGACAGCTCGCGGTTCACCCGCGTGGCCACTTGCCCGATGGTGCGGTCCTCGCGGGTCCGCAAAAGGTCGGCGTGCAGCGCGGCGAACATCGCCTCCGTGGGCTCCGAACGCGCGTCCCAGTCGCGCAGCATCGGGGTCAGGTTCGGCATGAGCAGCGCGAAAGTCGGGTTGTGGACGCCCTGCGCCATCAGCGCGGCGATGGGCGCGACGAAGACCAGCAGGATGAACAGCAGGAGCGGCGCGACCAGCGCGAAGGCGCGCAGCCGCACGCGCCGCTGCGCCTGGGCGAGCCGGCGCTTGAGGGGCTGGCCGTCCACCGTCAGCGGCGCGGCGCGGGCGGGCGCCGGGCGGGGCGCGGAAGGCAGGGCGGCGTCGGCCATCGGGCGGGCCTCCTGAGGGAGCGCGCCGCCCCGGACAGGGCGGCGCGCAAGTTCCAGCTTACTGGGCGAGCCAGGCGGCGAAGCGCTCGTTCAGCTCGTCGGTGTTGTCTGCCCAGAACTCGTAGCCCGAGACGATGGCGTTGCTCATGTTGGCCGGGTTGGTCGGCATGTGCGGCCCCATCTCGGTCACGCCGTCCTGATAGAGGCCGACCATCGGCGCCGAGGAGAGGCGCGCCGGGCCGTAGGCGATCCACTTGGCCTGATCGGCCAACCGCTGCGTGTCGGTCGAGAACTTGATGAATTCGAGCGCGTTCTCCTTGTTCGGCGCGCCTTTGGGGATGATCCAGAGGTCGAAATCGAGGATCTGGCCGTCCCAGACGATCTGCATCGGCTTGTTCTCGGCGACCTGGGCGTTGAAGATGCGCCCGTTATAGGCGGTCGTCATCACCACTTCGCCGTCGGCGAGAAGCTGCGGGGCCTGCGCGCCCGTCTCCCACCAGACGATGCTGTCCTTGATGCTCTCGATCTTGGCGAAGGCGCGGGCGACGCCCTCTTCCGTCTCAAGCACGTCGTAGACCTCCGCCGCCGGCACGCCGTCGGCCATCAGCGCGAATTCGAGATTGGCCTTGGGGATCTTGCGCATGCCGCGCTTGCCGGGGAACTTCTCGAGATCGAAGAAATCCGCCGCCGTGGTCGGGCCCTCGGGGAACACGGTGGTGTCGTAGGCGTAGACATGCGCCCAGACGATGCTGGCGACCGAGCACTCGTTGAGCGCGCCCTCGATGAAGTCCTCGGTGGCGGGCGTGCCGTCCGGCGCGGGGGGCAGCATCGAATGGTCGAGCGGCTCGATCAGGCCCTCGTCGCACAGGCGCACGGCGTCGGACAGCTCGATGTCGATCAGATCCCAGGTGACGTTTCCGGCCTCGACCTGCGCCTTGATGGGCGCGGCGGAGCCGTCATAGTCCACCGAGATGATGGTCTTGCCGGTCATCTCCATCCACGGCTTGTGGTAGGCCTCGACCTGGCTCTTGGTGTAGGCGCCGCCCCAGGACACGACCGTGAGGTCGGCGGCGAGCGCCGGGGCGGCGACCAGCGCCGTGCTCAGCGCGAGCGCCGAGGCGATGCGGGGGAAGTTCAGACTCATTGCAGTCTCCCTGTTGTGCGGCCCGGGCGCGCCCGGAGCCTGTTGCGCGCGCGTCCGCCGCCGCGGGCGCGCCGATGCGAAATTCTCTAGATCGGATCGAGCGCGCGGCAATCCTCCACGCGCCAGCCGATGGCGGTCGCCTCGCCCACGCGCAACTGCGCATGCGCCGGGGTGTTGGGCACTTTGACGATGAAGTCCTCATGGCCGAGCACGTTCATGCGGCAGCGGATGTGGTCGCCGTGATAGATCAGCTCCAGCACCTTGCCCGTCAGCCCGCCCTCGCCGACCGTCACCCGCTCGGGCCGGATCGAGAGCATGGTGCGCTCGCCGGGGCGCGACGCCTTGACCGGCAGCGCCAGCCCTTCGCCGCCGCCGTCGATCTCGACGCGCACGGCGCCGTTCTCGGCGGCGCGGACGATCCCGTGCAGCTTGTTGTTCTCGCCGATGAACTGCGCGACGAAGGAGTTCTCGGGCTTCTCGTAGAGCGTCGCGGGCGCGGCGAGCTGCTGGATGACGCCTTCGTTGAACACGGCGATCCGGTCAGACATCGTCAGCGCCTCGGACTGGTCGTGCGTGACATAGACGACCGTGACGCCGAGGCTCTGGTGGATGTGCTTGATCTCGTACTGCATGTGCTCGCGCAGCTGCTTGTCGAGCGCGCCGAGCGGTTCGTCCATCAGCACCAGATCCGGCTCGAACACCAGCGCGCGGGCCAGCGCGATGCGCTGCTGCTGGCCGCCCGAAAGCTGCGCGGGGCGGCGACCGCCGAAGTCGCGCATCTGCACCATGTCGAGCGCGCGGGCGACCTTGGCCTCGGTCTCGGCGCGGCTCATCCGGCGCACCTGCAGCGGGAAGGCGAGGTTCTCGTTCACCGTCATGTGCGGGAACAGCGCGTAGTTCTGGAACACCATGCCGATGCCGCGCTTGTGCGGCGGGACCTGGTTGATCGGCCGCCCCGCCAGCCGGATGTCGCCATGCGTCGCGGTCTCGAAGCCCGCCAGCATCATCAGGCAGGTCGTCTTGCCGGAACCCGAGGGGCCGAGCATCGTCAGGAACTCGCCCTTGCCGATGGCCAGGTTGAGATCCTTAACGACGAGCGTCTCGCCGTCGTAGCTCTTCTGGACGCGATCGAACACGACGAACGGCGTCGCGTCGGCGGTGTCGGCCATGGACTTCCCTGTCGGCTCCGGCGCTCTGCGGCGCGTCCGGGGAGAGTAAGCGCCCGAGGCCCGCGCGAACAAGAGGCGGCGCCGGTTTTCGCGCCGCGAAGGCCGGATTGCCCGGTCCGAGGGCCCTCCCGCGCCCGAAAGAGCGCGGTTTCGGCGCCGGAGACCCTGCATTCGACCGAATTTTGCGCCCAACCACCCGTTCGCCCCATTGCAACGGGGTATCCGCGCGCCAGCTATCGTTTCGCGAAAGGACAGCAGGGGTTTCTTATCGATGGACCGATTGTCGGAGATGGAGGCGTTCATCCGGGTCGTCGATCTGGGCGGATTCACGGACGCCGCCCGCAAGATGGGCGTCTCGAAATCGGCGGTGTCCAAGCATGTCTCCTCGCTCGAGGCGCGGCTCGGCGCGCGGCTGCTGAACCGCACCACCCGCCGCGTCAGCCCGACCGAGATCGGGCTCGCCTATTACGACCGCGCGCGCCGGGTGCTCGACGACGCCGCCGAAGCGGACGCCATGGCCGCCTCGATGCAGGAGACGCCGCGGGGCGAGTTGCGGGTGTCTGCGCCGCTGAGCTTCGGGGTCCGGCGGCTGGCGCCGGCGGTCGCGTCCTTCCTGCGCGCCTATCCGGACGTCTCGGCGCGGGTCTCGCTCGACGACCGCTTCGTGGAGCTGGTGGCCGAGGGCTTCGACCTCGCCGTGCGGGTCGGCGCGCTGCCCGACAGCACGCTGATGGCGCGCAAGCTCGCCGAGACCGACCTGCTGCTGATCGCCTCCCCCGCCTATCTGGCGCGGCGGGGCGCGCCCCAGAGCCTCGACGACCTCGCCGAGCACGATCTGCTGCACTACTCCAACCTCGCCTCTGGCGCGATGTGGAAGCTGCGCGGGGCGCATGGCGAGGAAAAGCAGGTGCGCGCGCTCGGGCGGCTGACCATGAACAACGGCGACGCGCTGCTGCGCGCCGCGATCGACGGGCTCGGCGTCGTGCTGTCGCCCGCCTTCATCTGCGCGGACGCGCTGCGGGAGGGCGAAGTGGTCGAGATCCTGCCGCAGGCCCGCCCCGAGCCGCTGGGGGTGTGGGCGGTGCATCCGGCGGGGCGGTTCCCGCAGCCCAAGCTGCGCGCCTTCATCGACCATCTGGCCGAAAGCTTCCGGGGCGCGGGGCCCGGCTGGGGCGCTTACGAGGCGCCCGCCCCCTCCAGCGCGAACGCTGTCAGGTCGGGCACTATGCGCGCCGCGGCGCTGAAATCCTCGTCCGCCGTATAGGCCGAGGGCGTCGCCACCACGCGCAGCCCGGCGGCGCGGGCCGAGGCGACGCCGTTGGCGCTGTCCTCGAAGGCCAGGCAGGCCTCGGGCGGCAGGCCGAGGCGGGACAACGCGAGCAGGAACACGTCGGGCGCGGGCTTCTTGGCGGCCACCTCGTCGCCGGCGGCGATCACGTCGAATACGTCTTCCGCATCGACGCCCCAGCAACAGCGGCAGAGCGCCTCGACATTGGGGCGGTTGGTGGTGGTGGCGACGGCGAGCGCCAGCCCCGCCGCGCGCGCCCGCGCGACCAGATCGGCGATTCCGGGGCGCAGGGAGAGCCCGCCTTCGGCGAGGATGTCGCCGTAGCGGGCGGTCTTGCGGACATGCAGCGCCGCGATGCGCTCGGGCGAGAGCGGCCCGCCTTCGGGCGCGAGATCGCGCTGATAGGCCGCCATCCGCTCCTTGCCCCCGGTGGTGCGCAGCAGAATCTTGTAGGTCGGACGGTCCCAGACCCACGGCACGCCCTCGGCGGCGAAGGTCTCGTTGAAGGCGCGGCGATGCGCCTCCTCGGTCTCCGCCAGCGTGCCGTCCACGTCGAAGATCAGCGCGCGCAAGCTCATGCGGCGGAGCGGGTCAGAACCCAGGGCGCCAGCGCGTCGAAATGGTCGAACACGAAATCGGCGTCCATCTGCTCGAGCGGCGTCTTGCGGTAGCCATGGGCGTAGAGCGCCATGGTCAGCCCGGCGCCGCGCGCCGTCTCGACATCGGTCTCGCTGTCGCCGACATAGAGCGCGCCGGTCGCGCCGACCTTCTCCAGAACGAGCCGCGGCATGGCGGGGTCGGGCTTGCGGACGGGCAGGCTGTCGCCGGCGGCCACGGCGTCGAACATCCCGCCCCAGCCGAGCGCGTCGAGCAGGTTGAGCGTCGGCGCCATCGGCTTGTTGGTGCACAGGCCGAGCCGGAAGCCCGCCGCCTTCAGCGCGAGCATCGCCGCTTCCGCGCCGGGGAAAGGCGCGTTGTCGGCGCCGGGGGCCTCGGCGTAAAGCTCCTCGAAGCGCTCGACATGGGCCGCCAGTTGCACGGCGTCCGCCGTCAGGCCGCGCGCAGCCAGCGCGCGCTCGACCAGTTTCGCCGCGCCATGGCCGATGAAGCTGCGGGTCTCGGCGAGGTCGAGCGGCTCCGCGCCAAGCTCCTCCAGCATGATGCGCGCGATCTTCTGGATCGCGGGCGCGCTGTCGACCAGCGTGCCGTCGAGATCGAAGACGACAAGTTTCACCGCACTCATGCCGCCTGCCTCGCGCCTTCGGCGGCGGCCCGCAGGGCGCGGATGTTCTCGCCGTAGATTTCGGGCTTCCCGACCGAACCGCCCTTGAACACCGCCGAACCCGCAACGAGGCAGTCGGCGCCGGCCTCGACCACCAGCGGCGCAGTCTCGGGCGTCACGCCGCCGTCGATCTGGATGTGGATCGGCCGGTCGCCGATCATCCGCCGGATGCGCCGGGTCTTCTCGACGCCGGACTGGATGAATTTCTGCCCGCCGAAGCCGGGGTTCACCGTCATCACCAGCACCAGATCGCACAGGTCGAGCACATGCTCGATCGCCTCGGCGGGTGTGCCGGGGTTCAGCACGACCCCCGACTTCACGCCCTGCGCCCGGATCGCCTGCAGCGTGCGGTGGATGTGCGGCCCGGCCTCGACATGGGCCGAGATCAGGTCGGCGCCCGCTTCGGCGTAGGCCTCGATATAGGGGTCCACCGGCGCGATCATCAGATGGACGTCCATGAAGGTCTTCACATGCGGGCGGAACGCCTTGACCGCCGGCGGGCCGAAAGTGAGGTTCGGCACGAAATGGCCGTCCATCACGTCGACATGCACCCAGTCGGCGCCCTGCGCCTCGATGGCCTGAATCTCGCGGCCGAAATCGGCGAAATCGGCCGACAGGATCGACGGCGCGATCTTGATGCTGCGGTCGAAGCTCATTGCGCGGCGCTCCTCTCGGAATCGAGCCCGCCCTTGAAGACGCGGCTCGCGCGGATGTCGGACTCGTCGATGGTGCTCAGCGCGGTCGCGTCGAGCGGGCCCTTCGCCTCCGAGAACAGGCGGTTGGCCTGCCGCAGCCGCGCGCGGTCGAGCGCGTTGCGGATCGAGCGGGCGTTGGCGAAATGCGGCTGCTGGCGGCGCAGGTCGATGTATTCGGCCATCGCCTTCTCGGCGGCGGGTGTGAAGAGATAGCTCTGCGCGTCGAGCATGTGCCTGGCGATGCGCAGCATCTCCTCGCTCGTGTAGTCCGGAAACTCGATGTGATGCGCGATGCGCGAGCGGAAGCCGGGATTGGCGGCGAAGAACTTGTCCATCCGGTCGGCGTAACCGGCCATGATCACCACGAGGTCATCGCGGTTGTTCTCCATGACCTGGAGCAGGATCTCGATGGCTTCCTGCCCGTAGTCGCGCTCGTTGTCGGGCTTGTAGAGGTAATAGGCCTCGTCGATGAACAGCACGCCGCCCATCGCCTTCTTGAGCACTTCCTTGGTCTTGGGCGCGGTGTGGCCGATATACTGGCCCACGAGGTCGTCGCGCGTGACGCTGACGAGATGGCCCTTGCGGACATAGCCGAGCCGCTTCAGCAGCCCGGCCATCATCAGCGCGACCGTGGTCTTGCCGGTGCCGGGGTTGCCGGTGAAGCTCATGTGCAGGGTGGGCGTGTCGTGGCTGAGCCCCATCGCCTTGCGGGCGCGCTCGACGAGCAGCAGCGCCGCCGTCTCGCGGATGCGCTTCTTGACCGGCGCGAGGCCGATCATGTCGCGGTCGAGTTCCTCCAGCACTTCGGCGACGCCGGAGGAGCGGTATTCCTCGGCGAGGTCGATGGCGGTCGGGCGCGGCGGCTCGGCGTCGTCGGCGGACATCGGCGTCTCCCTGACGGTGTTTTCGGTGGGCGCCGCCCCTGCGGGCGGCGCCGGGTTTCATCGCGCGCTCAGCGGCGCACGTCGTGGGTGTAGGCCACCGAGCGGCCCTGCACTTCGGTGCGGGTCATGTGGATGGTCGGCTCGTCCTTGGGGCGGTTGACGATGAAGGACATCGTCACCGTCTCGAAGCCGCGCGTGCTGTCGAAGGCGTTGAGGCGGATATAGGCCTGCCCGTGCGCCTTGCGGCACTCCTCCAGCTCCATCATCACGCCCTTGGCGTCCTTCAGGTCGAACATGGGGTTGCCCCACATCTCCCAATAGGTGTTGCGCGGATGCGGGTCGTAGCTGAACTCGACGCCGATCGCCCAGTTCCTGCCGAGGCAGTACTCGACCTGCGCGGTGATCTGCTCGTCGGTCAGGTCGGGCAGGAAGGAAAAGCAGCCCTGCGTGATGCGCATGTTCTCGTCTCCTCAGACCGAGACCGACGCGGTCGGGACGAAGTCCGACGTGTCGGTGGAGGTGTAGTTGAAAGTGATGTTGCCCCAGACGTCGAGCGCGGCTTCGAGCGGCTTGCACCACTTGGCGGCGGCGCGCAGGATTTCGGGGCCTTCGTTCTTGATGTCGCGGCCCTCGTTGCGGGCGAGCACCATCGCCTCGAGCGCGACGCGGTTGGCGGTGGCGCCGGCCTGGATGCCCATCGGGTGGCCGATGGTGCCGCCGCCGAACTGCAGGACGACGTCGTCGCCGAACAGGTCGAGAAGCTGGTGCATCTGGCCGGCGTGAATGCCGCCCGAGGCGACCGGCATGACCTTGCGCAGGTCGGCCCAGTCCTGCTCGAAGAAGATGCCGCGCGGCAGGTCGACTTCGTTCTTCATCTCGCGGCAGACGTTGTAATAGCCCTGCACGGTCATCGGGTCGCCTTCCAGCTTGCCCACCGCAGTGCCGGTGTGCAGGTGGTCGACGCCGGCGAGCCGCAGCCACTTCGCGATGACGCGGAAGCTGATGCCGTGGTTCTTCTGGCGGGTGTAGGTGCCGTGGCCCGCGCGGTGCATGTGCAGGATCATGTCGTTCTGGCGGCACCATTCGCTGATCGACTGGATCGCCGTCCAGCCGATGATCAGGTCCACCATCACGATGACCGAGCCGAGCTCCTTGGCGAGTTCGGCGCGGCGATACATCTCCTCCATCGTGCCGGCGGTGATGTTGAGGTAGTGGCCCTTCACCTCGCCGGTCTGCGCCGAGGCGAGGTTGACCGCCTCCATGCAGTAGAGGAACCGGTCGCGCCAGTGCATGAAGGGCTGCGAGTTGATGTTCTCGTCGTCCTTGGTGAAATCGAGCCCGCCCTTGAGCGCCTCGTACACGACGCGGCCATAGTTGCGCCCCGACAGGCCCAGTTTCGGCTTCACGGTCGCGCCGAGCAGCGGCCGCCCGTAGCAGTTGAGCCGTTCGCGTTCCACCACGATGCCGGTGGCGGGACCCTGGAAGGTCTTCACGTAAGCCACGGGCAGGCGCATGTCCTCGAGCCGGAGCGCCTTGAGCGGCTTGAAGCCGAACACGTTGCCGATGATCGACGCGGTCAGGTTGGCGATGGAGCCGGGTTCGAAGAGGTCGAGATCATAGGCGATGTAGGCGAAGAATTCGCCCGCGCTGTTGGGGACCGGGTCCACGCGATAGGCTTTCGCGCGGTATTTTTCGCAGGCGGTCAGCCGGTCGGTCCAGACCACGGTCCACGTGGCGGTGGAGCTTTCGCCCGCGACGGCGGCGGCGGCTTCGACCGGGTCCACGCCCTCCTGCGGGGTGATCCGGAACAGGGCGATGATGTCAGTGTCCTTGGGTTCGTAATCGGGTTCCCAATAGCCCATCTGGGCGTATTTCATCACGCCGGCGGCGTAGCGTTTCTTGCCGTCCTTGACCGTCTTTGCATC
>NZ_DAIQNN010000028.1:0-37236 GCF_036788415.1 Rubrimonas sp.
GTGCTGCTGATCGTCGCCGTGCTCGGCGCCGTGCTCGGCGGCGTCGCGAGCCCGACCGAGGCGGCGGCGGTCGGGGCCGTCGGCGCGATCCTGATGGCGGGCCTCAAGGCCGGCGCGCCGCGCTGGCTGATCCTGTCGGGCGCGCTCGCGCTGATGGCGCTCGCAGTGGCGGCGGGCGCGGCCCCCGTGCGGCTCCAGCGCAGCGACGTCGGGCCCGGCGGCTACGCGCTCGGCGCGCTCTATCTGGGCCTCGCGGGCCTCGGTGTCGCCGCGCTCCTCGCGGCGCTGCGGGCGAGCGCGCGCGACGGCATGCTCGGCACCGCCGCCACCTCGACCATGACGCTCACTGCGATGATCTTCGCCACCATCCTGACCGCGAGCGTGTTCTCGCTCGTCTTCGTGGGGCTCGGCGGCGAGGCGCGCGTCGCGCAGATCATCGCCGCCATGCCGGGCGGCGCGGACGGGGCGCTGCTGTTCACGCTGTTGCTGATCTTCGCGATGGGGTTCTTCCTCGACTTCGTCGAGATCACCGTGATCCTGCTGCCGCTGGTCGCGCCCGTGCTGATCCTGCTCGGCCACGATCCCGTCTGGCTCGCGACCCTGATCGCCGTGGTCCTGCAGACGAGCTTCCTGACCCCGCCTTTCGGATTCTCGCTGTTCTACCTGCGCGGCGCGGCGCCGCCGGAAGTGACCACGGGCCACATCTATGCGGGCGTCGCGCCCTTCATCGCGCTGCAACTCGCGGCGGTCGCGCTGATCTGGTTCGCGCCCGCCTTCGCGACCTGGCTGCCTCGGGCGCTCTACGGGTGAGCGCGCGTCACGCCGCCTTGCGCTCCGGATCGGCGATTTTCGCGAGGTCGCGCATGATGGCGAAAGCGCCTTTCACCCGCGCCTCCGCATCCGCCCAGTCGCGCCGCACGACCAGCTTGTTCTCGCGGATTTTCGCGAGCCCCTTCTGCCCCTCGATCCAGCGCACGAGGCCGAGCGGGTCGGCGAAGCGGTCGCCGCGGAATTGCACCGTCGCGCCCTTCGGCCCCCCGTCGAGCTTGGCGACGCCGGCGCGGCGGCACATCGTCTTGATGCGCACGATCTTGAGCAGCGTCTCGACTTCCTCGGGCGGCTTGCCGAAGCGGTCGTGCAACTCCGCCGCGAAGCCCTCCAGCTCGGCGCGGCTGCTCAGGCTCGAGAGGCGGCGGTAGAGCCCCATCCGCACGTCGAGATCGGCGACGTAATGCTCGGGGATCAGCACCGGCGCGCCGAGATTGATCTGCGGCGCCCAGGTCTCGCCGGCCTCCGACAGCGTCTCGATCTCGCCGGCGCGCATCTTGGCGATCGTCTCCTCGAGCATCTCCTGATAAAGCTCGAACCCGACTTCGCGGATGTGGCCCGACTGCTCCTCGCCCAGCAGATTGCCGGCGCCGCGGATGTCGAGGTCGTGGCTCGCCAGCGTGAAGCCGGCCCCCAGCGTGTCGAGCCCGCTCAGCACTTTCAGCCGCCGCTCCGCGCCCTCGGTCAGCGGCTTGCGCGGCGGCGTGGTGAGATAGGCGTAGGCGCGCGTCTTGGAGCGCCCCACCCGGCCCCGGATCTGGTAGAGTTGCGCGAGCCCGAACATGTCGGCGCGATGCACGATCAGGGTGTTGGCGGCGGGGATGTCGAGGCCGGACTCCACGATGGTCGTCGCCGCCAGCACGTCGTACTGGCCGTCGTAAAAGGCGTTCATCCGCTTGTCGAGCTCGCCCGCCGCCATCTGGCCATGCGCCGTCACGAAGCGCACTTCGGGGACTTGCTCGCGCAGGAACTCCTCGATCTCGGGCAGATCGGAGATGCGCGGCGCGACGTAGAAGGCCTGCCCGCCGCGATAGCGCTCGCGCAGCAGCGCCTCGCGCACAGTCACCGCGTCCCACGGCGCGACGTAAGTCCGCACGGCGAGGCGGTCCACCGGGGGCGTGGCGATCAGCGACAGCTCGCGCACGCCGGTCATCGCGAGTTGCAGCGTGCGGGGAATGGGCGTCGCGGTCATCGTCAGCACATGAACGTCCGCCTTGAGCGCCTTGAGCTTCTCCTTGTGCTGGACGCCGAAATGCTGCTCCTCGTCGATGATGAGCAGGCCGAGCCGCTTGAACCGGATGTCCTTGGCGAGCAGGGCGTGCGTGCCGATCACGATGTCCACATCGCCCGACTCCATCCCCTTCTTCGTCTCGGCGGCGTCCTTCGCGGAAATGAACCGCGAGAGCTGGCGCACGCGCAAAGGCAGACCGTGGAAACGGTCGGCGAAGCTCTTGGAATGCTGGCGGGCGAGCAGGGTGGTCGGGCAGATCAGCGCCACCTGCATGCCCGTCATCGCCGCGACGAAGGCCGCGCGCAGGGCGACTTCCGTCTTGCCGAAGCCCACATCGCCGCAGATCAGCCGGTCCATCGGGCGGCCCGAGGCGAGGTCGTCGAGCACGTCGGCGATCGCGCGCAACTGGTCCTCCGTCTCCTCATAAGGGAAGCGCGCGCAGAACTCGTCCCACGCGCCATGCGGCGGCGTCATGCGCGGGGCCTCGCGCAGGGCGCGGGCGGCGGCGACCTTGATCAACTCGTCCGCGATCTCGCGCAGACGCTCCTTCAGGCGCGCCTTGCGGGCCTGCCATGCGCCGCCGCCCAGCCGGTCGAGCGCCGTCTCGCCGCCATCGCCGTAGCGGCTCAGAAGTTCGATGTTCTCGACCGGCAGGTAGAGCTTGGCGCCGCCTGCATAATCGAGCGCGATGCATTCATGCGGCGCGCCGGCGGCCTCGATGGTGGCGAGCCCCTGATAGCGCCCGACGCCATGCTCGACATGGACCACCAGATCGCCGAGCGAGAGCGCCGCCGCCTCCTGCAGCACATCCTCTGCGCGGCGGGTCTTGCGGGCGGCGCGGATCAGCCGGTCGCCGAGCACGTCCTGCTCGGAGATCACCGTCAGCGCGTCGGTCTGGAAGCCCTGCTCGAGCGGCCAGACCAGCAGATGCACGGCGTCCGGGTGTTTCGCCACCTCGGCCCAGCGCCCGCTCAGCCGCAGGCCCTTCACGCCGTGATCGCCGAGCAGCGTGTGCAGCCGGTCGCGCGCGCCTTCGGAATAGGAGGCCAGCGCCACCGGCCCCGCCTTGCGGCGGTCTGCGATGTGGGCGGCGAGCGCGTCGAACAGGTTCACCCCCTCCATCTGCCGCTCGGGCGCGAAGCTGCGCCCGAGCCGCCCGCCCGCATCCACTGTGCGCGGCGCGGGCGGGCGGCGGTTGGGGTCGAAACGGCGGATCGCCCGCCCGTCGAGCGCCCGCGCCCATGCCGCGTCGTCGAGATAAAGCAGATCGGGCGGGCAGGGCTTGTAGACCGGCGCCGCCAGCGCCGCGGAGGCGCCGGCGGCGGGCGCGCGGGCGCGGGCGTCGTAATGGTCGCGGACAGTGTCGAGCCGCGCCGCCCGCGCCTCCTCGGCCTGATGGTCGAGCGTGACGGGCGCGCGGGGCAGGAAGTCGAACAGCGTCGCCATCTCCGCATGAAAGAAGGGCGCCCAGTGCTCCATCCCCTGATGCTTGCGCCCCGCGCTCACCGCCGCATAGAGCGCGTCGTCGAGCCCCGCCGCGCCGAAATGCTCGCGATAGCGCGTGCGGAAACGCGCGACGCTGTCCGGGTCGAGCGGGATCTCCGAGGCCGGCGCGATCTCGATCCGGGCGATCTTCTCGACGGTGCGCTGGGTCTCGACGTCGAAGCGGCGCGCGCCGTCGAGCACGTCGCCGAACAGGTCGAGCCGCACCGGGCTCGCGGCCCCCGGCGGGAACAGATCGACGATGCCGCCGCGCACCGCGTAGTCGCCGGGCTCGGCGACGGTGGGCGCGCGGTTGAAGCCCATGCGGGCGAGGTAGGACAGCAGCGCGTCGAGGTCGATCCGCCCGCCGACCTCCGCCGCGAAGCTCGCCGCGCGCACGGCGTCCGGGGCGGGGACGCGCTGGGTGGCGGCGTTGGCCGTGGTCAGGATCACCGCGGGGCGGTCGAAGCCGTCGGCGAGCGCCGCCAGGGTCGCCATGCGACGCGCGGAGATCTCGGCGTTGGGCGAGACGCGGTCGTAGGGCAGGCAGTCCCAGGCGGGAAAGCGCAGGACCGGCAGATCGGGGGCGAGGACGGCCAGCGCGTCGGCCATGCCGGCGGCGCGGCGGTCGTCGCGGGCGACGTGGATCGCGGGTCCGCGCGCCCGTGCGACGAACTCGGCCAGCAAGTGGGCGTCGTAGCCCTCGGGCGCGCCGCCGACGTCGATCAGGCCAGGTTCGAGAGGGGAAGGTCCGCGCGTCGCCATGCGCGCGGAGGTAGCCTGAGGGGCGAGGCGGCGCAAGACGGCGGCGCCTGGACGTGTCGGCGGGTCTTGCGGGCGTTGCGCGAGCGCGCCTCGGCGGAGGATGCTGCGCGCATGACCCTGCTGCCGCTCCACGATCCCGACGCGCTCGCCGAGGCCGCGCGCGTCGGCGCGCCCGACGCGGACCTGCGGGCGCTGCTCGCGGTCGCCGCACGGCTGCGCGCTCTTGCGCGCGCGCCGACGCCGACGGCGCGCGGGGCGCATCTGTTCCGCGCGACCTTGGCCGACTGCGTTCCGGGCGCGCCGCTCGTCAGCGCGACGGGGCTCGGCGGCTCGGCCCGGGCGGCGCTCGCGCGCTGTCTCGGCGAAGCGGTCGAGACGCTGGCGCAGGCGCCGCGTCCGGGCGACGTCGTCGCCGAAGCGCCGCTCTCGGCGCCGCCCGTCGGCGCTCGGCTGTCAGCGGCGGAACTGCGTGCGGCGGCGGGGCGGGGACTCGATCCGCGAGCGCCGCTCGGCTGGGTGCGCGCGGCGCATCTGCCCGATGGAGCGCCCTGCCTTCTGCCGGCTGCTCTGGCGCTGCGCGGCCCCCCGATCGCGGGCGCTCCGCCGCTCAGTCTCGGATGCGCGGCGGGGCGGGACGCGGCGGCGGCGACGCGCGCTGCGGCGCTCGAGCTGTTCGAACGGGCGGCCCTCGCCGCCGGGCGGGAGGCCGCGCTCGATCTGGAGACCGCGGAGGTCGCGGCGGCGGCTCTTGCGCGGCTGCGCGGCGGGGCGGCGGGGCCGCGCGCGCGGCTGCGCGACATCGGCGCGCCGGGTGGACCGCCGGCGATCCGCGCCGCCTCGGCGCTCGGCGTCGGGACCGCGGCGGGCGCGACGCGCGCCGACGCCGCGCGCGCGGCGCTGCGCGAGATGATCGCCGCCGAGAGCGCCGCCTTTCGACCGCCGCCCTGGCCCGCGTCTCCCCAAGCCTCGCCCGGCGTCGCCCCGCCCGAGAGCGCAACGCTCGACGCGGCCATCGCCGCGCTGGCGGCGCGCGGTTTTCCGCTGCGCGTCGTGACGCTGTCCCGGGCCGAGCTCGGGGTCCCGGTGGTCAAGATCGTCTGCTTCGGGCTTTCATGGCGGCCCGGCGCAGCCTAAAAGATTGACGCAAGGTAAATATGGAAGGGGAGGCGCATGGCGGGCGGGTCGGCGGCGCGGGCGCGGCTGGGCGTGATCGGCGCCTTCGGGCTGACGCTGGACGGCGCGCCGGTCGCCTTGCGCAACCGGAAGGCGCAGGCGCTGCTGGCGCTGCTGGCGCTGTCCGGCGCCGCCTCCGCGCCGCGCGAACGGCTCGCCGCGGCGCTCTGGAGCGAGAGCGACGCGGAACAGGCCCGCCAGTCGCTGCGCCAGACGCTCAGCGACCTGCGCCGCGCGCTGGGCGCCGAGGCCGACGCCCTGCTCTCGATCGAGCGCAACGACGTCGCCCTCCGGCCCGGCGCGCTGGACATCGACCTGCTCGGGCTGCTGTGCGCCATCGAGACCGCCGACGCGCCGCCGGACGGGGTCGACTGGCCGGGGCTGGCCGATGCGATCCTGCCAGGGCTCGACGACGTCGACCCCGTCTTCGCCGACTGGCTCGGACAGCGCCGCCGCGCGCTGGTCGACCGCGTCGCCGACGCGCTGGAGCGGCGGATGGCTCAGGCGCGGGACGACGCGGCGGGCCGCGCCTGGGCGCTGGCGCTCGCCGCCTTCGACCCCGCCCATGAGCCCGCCGCCCGCCGCCTGATGCAGGTCGACGCCGCGCGGGGCGATCTGCGCGGCGCGCTGCGGCGCTACAACGAGCTCTGGGCGCTGCTCGACGAGGAATACGGCGCCGAGCCCTCTCCGGAGACGCAGGCGCTGGCCGTGCAGCTGAAGACGCTCGAGCCGCCGCCGCCGCCGGCGCGGATCACGCGGCCGGGGCTCACGCTGTGCGTCGGTGAGTTCCGCCTCGACGGCGCGCCGCCCGAATACGGCTATCTCGCCCGCGGCTTCCGGCAGGATCTGATCGCCTCGCTGACGCCTTATCGCGACTGGGTCGTGATCGAACCCGGCCCGCATGCCGAGGCGCCGCAGGCGGACGGGGTCTACGCCATCGACGGCGTCGCCTTTCCCGCCGCCGACGGGCTGCGGCTGAACGTGACGCTGAAGGAGACGGCGTCGCGCCGCTTCGTCTGGGGCCAGCAGGACATCGCGCTGGCGCTGCAGGGCTGGTTCGACACCTGCCGGCTGACCACCCGCCGCATCGCCGCCGCGCTCGACGTCCGGGTGGCGCGCGACCGCATGGCGGCGCGGGCCGGCGCGCCGGACGTGGCGTTGCCTCTCTATGATCGGCTGCTGCTCGCGCGCGATCTGCTCAGCCGTTTCAACCCCGAGGAGGACCGCCGCGCCGAGACGCTGCTGCGCGACGTGTTGCGCGACGACCCGGGCTTCGTGCGCGCGCGGGTCGGGATGGCGCAACTCCTCAACTGCCGCCATATCGTCTTCCCCGGCGTCGCGCGCGTCACCGAAGCCGACGCGGAAGCCTTGACGCTGGCGCGCGGCGCGGTCGAGGCCGACCCGCTCGACGCCGAGGCGCAGCTGACGCTCGGCTGGTCCTGCGCGATGTGCGGGCGGCCCGAAGAGGCGACGGCGGCGCTGCGCGCGGCCTGCGAGCTCAACCCGACGCATCCGCGCACCCTCGCCTCGGCCGGCGACGCGCTGGTGCTGTGCGGCGCGCCCGACGAGGGGGTGGCGATGGCGGATGCGTCGCTCGCGCTCGATCTGGGGCTGGTGCGTCACCATTGGGTGCATCGGGCTTCGGCGCTGCTGCATTCCGGGCGCTGCGCCGAAGCGCTTACGGCGCTGGACCGCGCGCAGGGCTGCGCGCCGCATCTGGAGGGGCTGCGCGCGGTCGCGCTGGGGCGTTTGGGCGAGACGGCGCAGGCGAGGGCGCGGTGGGCCGGCTTCGTCGCCGAGATCGCGCGCGCTTGGAAGGGCCCCGGTCGGGCGGACCCGGTCGCGGTCGGGCGGTGGTTCCGCAGCCTCCAGCCTGTCTGCGCGCCCGGACCCCGCGCCGCCTTCGACGCGGCGCTCGACGCGGTGGAGGCGGCGGCGGCCTGAGTAGGCCGCGCCGCGGGCTCCGCGCGCCTCAGACCAGCGCCGCCTCCCGAACGCTCCCCAGCGCCGCCGCGTGCAATTCGCGCGTGTAGGGATGGCGCGGCGCGTCGAAGATCTGCTCCGCCGGGCCTTCCTCGACCACTTCGCCCTGCCGCATCACGATGACCCGATGCGCCATGGCGCGGATCACCTTGAGGTCGTGGCTGACGAAGAGATAGGCGAGCCCCCGCTTGCGCTGCAGCCCGCGCAGAAGCTCCACGATCTGGCTCTGCACCGTCATGTCGAGCGCCGAGGTCGGCTCGTCGAGCGCGACGAATTTCGGCTTGAGAATGATCGCGCGCGCGATGGCGATGCGTTGGCGCTGACCGCCCGAAAACTCGTGCGGGTAACGGTCCATCGCCGCAGGGTCGAGGCCGACTTCCTCCAGCGCCTCGGCCACTTCGTCGCGCTCGCTGCGCGACGCGTCGCGCAGGCCGTGCACGCCCAGGCCCTCGGCTACGATCTGGCGCACCGACATGCGGGGGCTGAGCGAGCCGTAGGGGTCCTGGAACACCACCTGCATCTCGCGCCTGAGCGGGATCAGCGCCCGCGAGGCCAGCCCCTGCACGTCGCGCCCCATGAAGACGATGCGGCCCTCCGAGCGGATCAGCCGCAGCATCGCGAGCGCCAGCGTCGTCTTGCCCGAGCCGCTCTCGCCGACGATGCCCACTGTCTCGCCGGCGCGCACCGACAGCGACACGTCGGTCACCGCCTTCACATGGCCTATCGTGCGCTTCATGAGGCCCCGCTTGATCGGGAACCAGACGCGCACTTTCTCGCCCTGAAGCACCAGCGGCGCGTCCGCCGCGACCGGGTCGGGTCGCCCGCGCGGCTCCGAGCCCAGCAGCTTCTGCGTGTAGGGGTGGCTCGGCGCCGCGAACAGCGCCGCCGTCTCGCCCTGCTCGACGATCTCGCCGCCCTGCATCACGCAGACCCTGTCGGCCATCCGGCGCACGATGCCGAGGTCGTGGGTGATGAACAGCATCGACAGCCCCTCGGCGCGCTGAAGCTCCTTCAGCAGGTCGAGGATCTGCGCCTGGATGGTCACGTCGAGCGCCGTGGTCGGCTCGTCGGCGATCAGCAGTTTCGGCCCGTTGGCGAGCGCCATCGCGATCATCACGCGCTGGCGCTGGCCGCCCGACAGCGTGTGGGGATAGTCGCCGAGACGCGTTTCGGGGTCGCGGATGCCGACTTTGGTGAGCAGCTCCACGATCCGCGCCCGCGCCGCCTCGCCCGTCAGCCCCTGATGCAGCGCGAGGCTCTCGCCGATCTGCCGCTCGA
Source organism: Rubrimonas sp. (assembly GCF_036788415.1). Lineage (NCBI taxonomy): Bacteria > Pseudomonadati > Pseudomonadota > Alphaproteobacteria > Rhodobacterales > Paracoccaceae > Rubrimonas > Rubrimonas sp. The sequence continues at coordinate 8,741 of NZ_DAIQNN010000028.1, forward strand.
TGGTGTGCAGCGGGTTCAGCGAGGTCATCGGCTCCTGGAAGATGAAGCTGACGTCGTCGCCGCGCACGTCGCGCAACGTGGCCTCGTTCGCCGTCAGCATCTCGCGCCCGTCATAGCGCACCGACCCCGAGACTTTCGCGCTCGGCGGCAGCAGCCGCACGGTGGAGAGCGCCGTGACCGACTTGCCCGAGCCGGACTCGCCGACGAGCGCCAGCGTCTCGCCGCGCCCGATCTCGAAGGAGACGCCCTTGACCGCCTCGGCCTTGCCGAAGGCGATGCGCAGGTCGCGGACCTGAAGCAGCGGGGTCATGCGAAGGCCTTGCGCGGGTCGAAGGCGTCGCGCACCGCCTCGAACACGAACACCAGCAGCGACAGCATGATCGCGAAGGTGAAGAAGGCCGTCAGCCCCAGCCACGGCGCCTGGATGTTGTTGCGGCCCTGCAGCGCGAGTTCCCCAAGCGAGGGATGGGTGGATTGCAGCCCGAAGCCCAGCAGGTCGAGCGCCGCCAGCGTCGAGATGCTGCCTGTGACGAGGAAGGGCAGCATCGTGATGGTCGCCACCATCGCGTTGGGCAGAAGATGGCGGAACATGATCTTCCAGTTCGACACGCCGAGCGCGCGGGCGCTCATCACATATTCGAAGTTGCGCGCGCGCAGGAACTCCGCCCGCACCACGCCCACCAGCGCCGTCCACGAGAACAGCGCCACGATGCTGACCATGATCCAGAAGTTCGGCGCGATCACCGACGACACGATCATGATGATGTAGAGCGAGGGGATGTTGGTCCAGACCTCGACCACGCGCTGAAAGATCAGGTCGAGCCAGCCGCCGAAATAGCCCTGCAAAGCCCCCGCGATCACCCCGATCACCGCTGAGACGCCCGTGACGATCAGCGCGAAGAACACCGACAGGCGGAAGCCGTAGATCACCCGCGCCAGCACGTCGCGCGCCTGATCGTCGGTGCCGAGCCAGTTCACGCCGTCTGGCGGCGAGGGGGCGCGCGGCACGTCGTAATTGATCGTGTCGTAGCTGAAGGGGATCAGCGGCCAGACCAGCCAGCCCGCGCGCGCGCCTTCGGGGGTCGGCGCGCCTTCGTCCTCGTCGCACAGATCGCCGTCGCCGCCCGTGCGGATCAGGCATTGCACGTAGGGGTCGCGGAAATCCGCGCGTGTGCCGTGGAACCCGCCAAGCTCGCGTTCCGAGACGAAACTCAGCAGCGGCGAGCGCAGCGAGCCCTGGAACGACATCATCAAGGGCCGGTCGTTGGCGATGATCTCGGCGCAGAGCGAGACGAGGAACAACGCGAGGAAGATGCGCAGCGACCACACGCCCCGCCGGTTGGCGTTGAAATTGGCGAGGCGGCGCTTTTGCAGGCTGTCGAGTTCGGGAAGCCGCAGCCAGCGGCGCGGCGCGTCGGACGGGGCGAAGCCGGTGACCGCCATGTCAGCTCTCCCGGCTCTCGAAGTCGATCCTGGGGTCGACCCAGACATAGACCAGATCGGTCAGCAGATGCAGCAGGAGCCCGATCAACCCGAAAATGTAGAGCGTGCCGAACACGATGGGGTAATCCCGGTTCAGCACCGCCTCGTAGCCGAGCAGCCCCAGCCCATCGAGCGAGAAGATCACCTCGATCAGCAGCGAGCCGGTGAACAGGATCGAGATGAACGCGGCCGGGAAGCCCGCGATCACGATCAGCATCGCGTTGCGGAACACATGGCCGTAGAGCACGCGGGACTCGCTCAGGCCCTTGGCGCGCGCAGTGGCGACGTATTGCAGCTTGATCTGGTCCAGGAAGCTGTTCTTGGTCAGCAGCGTCAGCACGGCGAAGCCCGAGATCGCCATGGCGAGGATCGGCAGCGCGATGTGGTGGAAGTAGTCCGCCACCTTGCCGAGCAACGACAGCTCCTCCCAGTTCGAGGAGGTCAGCCCGCGCAGCGGGAAGAAGGGGAAGAACTCCGAGCCTTGCGCGAAAAGCGTGCGCAGCAGGATCGCGAAGAGGAAGCCCGGGATCGCGTAGCCGACGATCACGATCGCCGAACTCCAGATGTCGAAGCGCGAGCCGTCGCGCACCGCCTTCGCCACTCCGAGCGGGATCGAGACGAGATAAGCGAGCAGCGTCGTCCAAAGCCCCAGCGAGATCGACACCGGCATCTTCTGGATGATGAGCTCCACCACCGAGGCCGAGCGGAAGTAGCTCTCGCCGAAGTCAAATCGCAGATAGTTCCACAGCATCAGCATGAAGCGCTCGACGGGCGGCTTGTCGAAGCCGAACTGCCGCTCGATCTCGGCGATGAACTGCGGGTCGAGCCCCTGCGCGCCGCGATAACCGCTCTCGCCGCCGCCGGCGGCTGGTCCGGTCACGTCGGCGCCGCCGCCCGAGAAGCGCTCGGTCGCGCCGGCGCCGGTGGCCGTGAGTTCGGCGATCACCTGCTCGACCGGGCCGCCCGGCGCGAACTGGATGACGACGAAGTTGATCAGCATGATCCCGAACAGCGTCGGGATCATCAGCAGCAGCCGCCGCGCGACATAGGCGCCCATCGGCTCAGCCCCCGTTCGCGGCGAGCGCCGACTCTTTGACGGGGTCCACCCACCAGGTGTCGAGAATCCCCCGGGCATAGGGCGGCTTCGTCTCGGGCCGGCCGAACTTGTCCCAATAGGCGATGGTGTGCGAGGCCTTGAACCAGTGCGGCGACCAGATGTGCTTGGCGCGCAGCACCCGGTCGAGCGCGCGCCCCGCCACATGCAGGCTCTCGCGGTCGGGCGCGGCGATCATCGTCTCCACCAGATGATCCACGACAGGGTCGGCGACGCCGCTCAGGTTGTAGCTGCCGGGCTGATCTGCGGCGCTGGAATGGTAGAAGTTCATCAGACCAACCCCCGGCGTCAGCGAGACGGTGAACCGCGCCACCGTCACGTCGTAGTCGAAATCCTTCACCCGCTGCTGCGCCTGAGCGGCGTCCACCAGCCGCCAGCTCGCCTCGATCCCGAGCGCCTGCAGGTTCTGGATGAAGGGATTGACGATGCGCTCGAAGGCGGAGCTGTCGTCGAAGAATTCGACGGTCAGCCGCTCTCCCGCCGCGTTGACGCGGTTTCCCTGCGCGTCCTGCGTCCATCCCGCGGCATCGAGCAGCCGTGACGCCTCGCGCATGGCCGCGCGGTTGCGCCCCGAGCCGTCGGAGACCGGCGGAACCCACGCCGCCGCGAACGCCTCCGGCGGCAGCCGGTCTCGGAACGGCTCGAGCAACGCAAGCTCGGCGCCTTCCGGCGGCCCGTCGGCCATCATCGCGCTGTTCTGGAAGAAACTCGTAGTGCGCTCGTACAGATCGTAGAACAGCGTGCGGTTGGACCATTCGAAGTCGAAGGCGAGCCCGATCGCCTGCCGCACCCGCAGATCGGCGAATTTCTCGCGCCGCATGTTGAACCAGAAGCCCTGCGTGCCCGATGGGCTCAGATCGGGCAATGTCTCCTTCACGACTTTGCCCTGCCGGATCAGGTCGAAGTCGTAGTCCATCGCCCACTCCTTCGAGCTGAAGCTCTCATGGAGGTCGATGACGCGGGCCTGAAGCGCGGGGATCGCCGCCGAGCGGTCGCGGAAATACTCGACTGTGACCCGGTCGAAGTTCCAGCGCCCGACATTCACCGGCAGGTCGCGCGCCCAGTAATCCGCGCGCCGGCGATAGGTGACCGAGCGCCCGGCCTCGGCCTTCTCCACTTCGTAGGGCCCCGAACCGACGGGCTGCTCCATCATCGGCTCGGCGAAGTCGCGGCCCTCGAACCACGCCTTCGACAGGATCGGCAGGGTCGCCACCAGCATCGGCAAGTCGCGCTTGGAGGCTTCGGGCGCGAAGGCGAAGCGCACGCGGTGCGGCCCCAGCGCCTCCGCCCCGGTCACGTCGCGCAATGCGAGCCGGTAGCGCGGCGCGGCGCCGGGGCTCCTGAGCGCGTCCAGCGTGAAGACGACGTCGTCCGCAGTGACGGGCGTCCCGTCCGCGAACACCGCCTCGGGGCGCATCTGGAAGATCACCCAGTCGCCGCCGGGCAGGTATTCCGCATGGCTCGCAACCAGCCCATACACCGCGTCGGCCTCGTCATTGGCGGGGACCATCAGGCTGTCATAGACGAGGTTCTCCGGCGCCGAGAGGCCCATCGGCGGGTCGCCCCGCAGCGAATAGGCGTTCAGCGTGTCGAAGGTCTGGTTCGCCCGGACGCTCGTCGTCGAGATCGACCCGCCTTTCGGCGCATTAGGGTTCACATAGTCGAAATGCTTGAAATGCTTGGGATACTTCAGGTCGCCGAAGGCCGAAAGGCCGTGGCTGACCAACACCTCCGCCGCCGCAGGCGCGGCGGTCAGCGCAAGCGCGAGCAGCGCCGCCGCGAGCCGCCTCATCGCCGCGCCCCCAGAGCCGCTTCGCGCTCGGAATCATGCCACCACACCGTCGGAAAGCCCACGCTGCGGCTCGGCGTCGTCTCGGGCCGTCCGAACCTGTCCCACCACGCCACGCGCTCGAACGGCGTGTAGAGTTGCAGCACGCCGTACTGGTTGTGCGTCAGCACCCGGTCGAGCGCGCGGGAGGCGGCGGCGAGCGTTTCGCGGTCGGGCGCGAAGACGATCCGCTCGATCAGCGAGTCGACCGCCGGATCGGCCACGCCGCCGACATTGCGCGAGCCCATCCGGCCCGCCGCCTCCGACCCCCAGAACTCGCGCTGCTCGTTGCCCGGGCTCTCGGAATTGCCGACGCCCCAGATGATCATGTCGAAGTCGAAATTCGGGTCCTGACTGACGCGGCGGATGTACTGCGGCCCGTCCACGATCCGAAACGTCGCGTCGATCCCGAGGGTTTTCAGATTGGCGATGTAAGGGCCGATCACCCGCTCCTGCGCGTCCTGCGCCGAGAGGAACTCGATCGTGAAGGGCTCGCCCGAGGGGCTTTCGAGCCGTCCGCCGCGCCCCTGCCGCCAGCCCGCCTCCTCCAGAAGCCGCGCCGCCTGCCGCAGCCCCTGACGGTTGCGCCCCGAGCCGTCGGTGGAATGCGGCGCGTAGGGCTCGCCGAACACTTCGGGGGGGAGGCTGTCGCGGAAGGGCTTCAGCATTTCCAGCTCCAGCCCCTCGGGCGGCGCGGAGGGCTGCAAGTCGCCGGCGCCCTCGAAATAGCTGCTCGGCCTCGCGTACTGCTCGAAATAGATCGTGCGGTTGGTCCATTCGAAATCGAAGGCCAGCGCCAGCGCGCGCCGCGTGCGGAGGTCCTGGAACTTCGCCCGCCGCAGGTTCATCGCCAGATACTGCACGCGCTTGGGGCCTTCGAGCGCGATCTCCTCGCGCTTCACCCGCCCGTCGCGCACCGCCTCGAAATCGTAGCGCTCGGCCCAGTTGGAGGCGGAGTTCTCCTCGCGGAAGTCGATCAGCCCGCCGCGGAAGGCGTCGAGCCCTGCCGAGGCGTCGAGGAAGATCTCGTAGCGGATGCGGTCGAAATTGTGCGCGCCGCGGTTCACGTTGACGTCGGCGCCCCAGTAATCGGCGACGCGCTCGTATTCGATGAAGCGCCCCGGCTCGAAGGCCCCGACCCTGTAGGGGCCGGAGCCCAGCGGCGGCGTCAGGTCCGGCGCCTCGAAGTCGCGCCCCTCCCACCAGTGCTTGGGCAGCACGGCGAGCTGCCCCATGATGTGGGGCAGTTCGCGATTGCCCGACTGGTCGAAGTCGAAGCGCACGACATTGCCGCCCATGTCGCGCGCGCCGGTCACGTTCGCGTAGTAGAAGCGGTAATAGGGCGCGCCTTTGTCGAACAGAGTCCGGAAGGTCCAGATCACGTCCTCGGGCGTGATAGGGCGCCCGTCATGCCAGCGTGCTTCGTCGCGCAGCTTGAAGGCGACCCAGCTGTCGTCCTCGGGATGCTCCTCCCACTCCGCGAGCAGGCCGTAATGGGTGGAGCCCTCGTCGAGCGAGGGGGTCATCAGCGCGTCGAAGATCAGGCCGATCCCGATGGGCGCGTCGCCGCGCACGATGAAGGGGTTGAAGCTGTCGAAGCTGTTCTGCGTCGCGATCCGCGCGACGCCGCCCTTGGGCGCGCTCGGGTTCACATAGCCGAAATGCGGAAAGTCTTCGGGATAGCGCAGCTCTCCGATCAGCGAGCCGCCATGCGTGCGGATCACGGTTTCGGCCCGGGCGAGCCGCGGTCGCAAGGCCATCGCCGCCGCCGCCGCCGCACTCATCGCTCCAAAGCCGCGCCGCGTGATCCGCATCCCGTTCTCCTCGCGTATCGTCTATCTCAAGCGGTAGGGCGGGGTCGTGGCTGTTTCAAGGCGCAGACGCGGCCCGGATGCGCTCTCACATCGCGATATAACGGTCGCGGCGGTGATTGACCGCGATCACGAGGTTCAGCAGCACCGCCCCGCAGAGCGACCACAGCACCGCCGAAGGCTCGATCACCAGAAGGGCGAGCCCGAAGACGACGGCGTCGACCAGCATTTGCGTCCAGCCCGCGCGAAAGCCGGTGCGGTCCTGCAGCCAGACGCCCAGAACGCCGATCCCGCCGAGGCTCGCCCCATGGCGGAACAGCGCCAGCAGCCCGAAGCCCGAGGCGATCCCCCCCAGCGCCGCCGCGATCAGCGGATGCCCGGCCTCCAGCGTCAGCCAGCCCGGCGCGACGGCGACCAGCGACGAGAGCAGCGCCACCGCCAGCGCCGATTTCAGCGCGAAGCGCCAGCCCATCCGCGCCAGCGCCAGCGCCCAGAAGGGCAGGTTGAGCGCGAAGAACACCAGCCCCAGCTCCCACCCCGTCGCATAGGAGACGATCAGCGCGAGCCCCGCCATCTGGCCGGTGACGAGCCCCGCCGAGCGCAGGAACAGCAGGCCCAGCGCGGCCATGAGCGTCCCGAAAACTATCGCCTGCGCGTCCTCGAGGGGCGTGTGGTCGATGCGGGGCGCGGGACGGTCGGGCGGCGCGGCGGCGGTCATCTGAAGCTCCGGAGGGTCGCGGCTCCCTCTGCGCTGAGGCGCCCGACTTGTCCAGCGACGCGGCGCCGCCTTCGGCGCGCGCCGGGCCGGTCAGGCCCCGCCCGTCGCCGTCCAGAAGGCGCGCACCGCGTCGAAAGCCTGCCGGTTGCCCTCGCTCTCCAGCCCCCCGCCATCCTCGGCCTTCGCGTGGCCGGGGCGGTGGTCGGGGCAATCGCCGCGCAGATCGTCGAGCTCGCGCTCGGTCATGTACCAGCTGAGGCTAGTGAAGGACTTCACCTCGAAGCGCGCGACGCTGAGGAAGCCCGGACGCCCGCCGAAGAAGGCGTAAATCCGCTGGATCTGGCGCAGGCTCTGGCTGTTGCGGAAGGTCATCGTCGCCCCGCGCGCGGCGCCCGCCGCGTCGAGCGGCGTGGTCAGCCACTGGAAGGCGCGCGCAACCGAGCCGGGCGGGTCGACCGACGGCTCCACGAAGGGGAAGGCGCGGGTCTGCACGAGCATCACGCCCGAGCAGTTCTCGACGATCCATTCGCGGATGCGCCGCTGCGACAGATAGGAGACGGCGAGGTCGACGCCGTAATTGTCGTAATAGCCGGCGTCGACGACGCGCCGATACGGCGCGGTCGGCAGCGCCGCCGAAGGCGCGATGTAGGGGAAGGAGGCGTTGAGCCGCACGGCGGTCTTGACCCGGAAGTGCTGGCGCGCGCCGGGGAACCACTCGAAGAAATCCGCCATCTCGACGCCGTCCGGGTCGCTGCGCACTTTCCGCACGTCGAGATTTGAGATCAGCAACGGCTGGCCGGTCTCCGCGAGCATCGGCGAGAACAGCAGCGAGGGCCGCCAGCCCTCGGCCTCGCCCGTGCGCATCGCCTCGAAGCTGACGTCGAGGCTCGCCCACTGGTCCTCGAGCACCGTGCCCCGGTCCACGCGCTGCGTGGCGCGGCTGAACAGGCCCGGCAGGTCGCGCTGCACCAGCTGCTGCGCGATCGGCGAGAGGCTGTCGCGCGGGATCGGGAAGGCGCGCTTGTAGGGGTAATGCGGCGCGGGGTCGTAAGGCGCGCCGTCCTCGCCGGGGATGCCGCCGATGCTCTGCACGGCGAGGATGTCGCGTTCCATCTGCGGGACCACTGGCGGCGTGGGGCCGCCCATGGGATCGGCCATCGCGGCGAAATAGGACGCGCCGACCATGCCGCCCGACGCGCCTGTGATCAGCCGCATCGAGCGGCTGAAGCCTGGCAGTTCTCGCTTGCGCTCCATCTCGGTCAGCCGGTCGAGCACGAGCGCCGTCCAGAAGCCCGCGCGATAGGCGCCGCCCGAACAGGCCAGCAGCACCAACCGCGGTTTGGCCACTCCGCTGGACGCGCGCCAGCGTTCGAGCGTCGCGATCGGGTCGAGCGCGCCCTCCGCCTTCGGCGCGCGGGCCGAGCTGTCGATCTGGCCGCCGGCGTCTTCCGCGTCGCTGATGCCGGAACCTCCCAGCTCGCGTTGACGCGAGCGATAGAACGTTTCGAGGTCTTTCTGACGATCGGGCTCGTAATAGCTGTTGCCCTCGGCGTCGAGAATGTTGGGTATCTCGAATTTCAGCCGCGCGCTCGCCCGCCCACGACCCATGAACAGGGCGTTGGTCGCGACGATCAGCCCGCCGAAGGCCAGCAGCACCCAGGGTTGCAGCACGTCGGGAATCGCCGACACGCAGGCGTAGAAGATCAGGATCAGGGCGAACAGGCTGATCAGCGCGATCGCCGAGTTCATCCGCCGGAGCGACAGCACAACGGTCATCAGGATCGCGCTCGGGATCGCCAGCGCGAAGGTGTTGCCCCCGCTCAGCCCGAATCCGTCGAGAAATCGGTTGAGCGACGGCGCGATCTCGACGGCGATCTTGGCGAGGCCCCACGCGACGAAGATCCCGACGACGACCCCTGCGACCGCCCGCCACGCCTCGCCCTTTTGCAGCGGCGGCATGCCCTCCATGCGCACCGTGGCGAAGCCGAGGCTGAGGATCGCCGAAAGCAGCACCTGCGGTCCGATGGTCGAGCCGAAACCGTGCGACAGCCCGGCGTTGACCCCGTCTGCGGTCAGCCCGCCGGGTCCGAGGTCGTCGAAGCGCGCGTCGAGGCGCTCCATCGCGACGGATCCCTCGGCGACGATCCCGAGCGTGTAGGCGAAGCCCCAGACCAGCGCGAGAAACACCGTCAGCCAGATCTGCGCCAGAAATGTCGGGCTTCCGAGCAGGACTCGCGGGCCGTGCCGGCGCGCATGCGCGCAGAGCTCCGGATCCTCGTGGAAGATGTTGTGCAGCCCCATGCCGCGCGCGAGGAGCCCGGCCATCGACATCATGATCCCGAGCGCGATCACGAAGGGAAACCAGTGCGCCGAGACGGTGAGGGGAACCCGACCGAGCGAGCTGAGGAGAATGTCCAACAGAGCCTCCCGTTTCGGAAAAGTTAACGCGATCATGGCGCCCGCGCGGCGGGAAGCCCACAGGAATCTGCAACTTGCGCGGGCGCGGCGGATCGGAAGCATTTTTCTTGCGAACCAGTCCCGGCCTCGCGCGTTGCGGGAAGGCTTCCCGCCTCTGGAGCTTGATCTTTGCGGCGATGCGCGCGTTAACTTCGCCAAACCCCCGCGCGGCGGGGCGATGGCGGGGCCAACCCGCCGCCCGAAGGAGCCGATCGGCATGACGCGACGCCTGACGACCATCGTCTCCATCGACATGGTGGGGTCGAGCCGGCTGATGGCGCTCAAGGAAGCCCAGACCATCGACGCGCTGCGCGCCGTTCGGACGGACATCTTCTTTCCCCGCATCGCCGAATTCTCGGGACGGCTGATCAAGTCCACCGGCGACGGCGCAATGGTGGAATTCCCCTCCGCCGTGCTCGCCGCCGAATGCGCCGTCGCCGTCCAGCGCGACCTTCAGGGCTTCCGTCCCGAACAGGCGGTGGACGATCGGCTGTGGTTCCGGGTCGGGATCAACATCGGCGATGTGGTGGATGTGGAGAACGACGTGCTCGGCGACGGGGTGAACGTCGCGGCGTTTCTGGAATCCCTCGCCCCGCCGGGAGGGATCGTGCTGTCGCGCGCGGCGCATGATCAGATCGTGGGGCGCGTCGAGGCGCGCATGACCAGCCTCGGCAAACATGCGGGCAAGGAGCTGCCGCGCCCGATCGAGGCATGGCGGATGGATGTCGAGGGTCTTGCGACCGGCGTGCGTCGCCAAAGCTCCGATGTGGGGGCCCGGCCCTCCATCGCGGTGCTGCCGTTTCAGAACATGTCCTCCGATCCCGATCAGGAATTTCTGGTCGACGGCATCGTGCAGGACGTGATCACCGGCCTCAGCCGCTTCGGCTGGCTGCGGGTGATCGCGCGCAACTCGACCTTCGCCTATCGCGACACCGTCAAGGACATGCGCGCCATCGGCCGCGAACTGGGCGTGCGCTACATCGTGGTCGGCTCGGTGCGGCGGGCGGGCGAGCGGCTGCGGGTCACCGCCGAAGTGGTCGACGCCGACAGCGGCGCGCAGGTCTGGGCCAATCGCTGGGACCGGGTGGTCGCAGACCTCTTCGACCTGCAGGACGAGCTGACCGAGGCCATCGTCACCGGCGTCGCGCCGGAATTGCGCGCGCATGAGCGCACCATGGCGCGCAAGAAGCCGACCCACAGCCTCAGCGCCTGGGAGCTCGCCCAGCGCGGCGACCCCAATCACGTGATGGGCGGCCCGGTCGAGTATCAGGAGGCGCGAGAGTGCCTCAAGCTCGCCATCGAGGCGGACCCGGATTTCGCGCTGCCCTATGCGCTGCTCTCGCGCTTCCACTCCTACGCGCTGATGGTCTGCCGGCAGAAGGATCGGGAGGAGTCGATCGCCAAGGGGGTCGCGCTCGCCGAGAAGGCGATCTCGCTCGACGAGCGGGGCGACGAGGGGCATGTGTCGCTGGCGCTGATGCTGCCTTTCGCCGAACGCTTCGAGAAGGCGCGCGAGGCGATGGAGACGGCCATCGCGCTCAACCCCAACAACCCCACCCACCGCCATTACCGCGGCTGGCTCGGCCTCACCGAGGACCGCCCGAACCTCGACGGCATCCTCGCCGACGTGAACGACGCGATCCGCCTCAGCCCCACGGACCACCGGTTCTGGCAGTTCCACTTCCTGCGCGGCATGGCGCGGGTGTTTGTCGAAGGACCCGAAGGCTACGACGCCGCGCTGGCCGATTTCCACAAATCGATGGAGGGGCCGCTCTGCGACTGGATGCCGTTCCTGTTCGCCGCGATCGTGCACGGCCAGAGGGGCGACGAGGCGCGTGCGCGCGCCAAGCTCGGCGTCGCCCTGAAATGGCACCCCGCCCTGACCGTGCCGATCCTGCTGGACGCGCAGCTCGCGCCCCGGCGTCCGCGCTACGCGGAACTGCTCGCGCCGCTCGTCCCGCTCGGACTGCCCGCAGGCTGATCCGGGGCGGCGCTCGCCTGCCGTGTGAAAACTCAAGCCTTTGCACGCATTGCGATTGCGGTCTTAAGGGCTTTGTGAAACGCTTCATCAAGACTTTTGAAAAATTCACACGCGGGGGCCGTAAATGTCGAACATCGCCGGCAAGTCCTATGCGATGAACGTGCTCACGCCGAGTCCGCGCCGCACCCGTTTCAGTCTGTTGCGCCTACGACTCCAGTGGCGCGCGACCTGGATCAACAAGCTGATCTTCATGGCGAGCCGCGGGGTTCCGAAACTTCTGGACGAGCTTCTGGGTCTGTCGCTGATCCATTTCGCGCGCTGGGCGTTCATCCGTCCGAAGGACTGGCCGTGGTTCGAGCGCGGCGCGACCGACCCGCGCGACCGCATACGGCACGACTACATGCTGTTCTGCTCGAACTTCAACGGCGCCTGGGACCAGTATATCGACGCCTTCTCCGACGGCGCGCCGATGCGGCTCGATCAGGCGTGGTACAGCGCGATGGGCTATCCGCAGTCGATCCCGGTTTCGCAGTTCAAGCGCTACATCACGCACAACCAGTTCGACACGAAATACTATTACAACGCGGTCCCCGGCGCGGGGCAGCGCGACGTGAAGGCGGCGCTGCGGGTCCGTCGCGAAGTGCTGAAACTGCGCGATCTCCACCGCCGTCTCGCCGACGACGCGACGATGGACGACGGCGCAAGGGATGCGGCCTTCAGCGCCGCGTGGCGCAAGGCGCTGGGCGCTGTGCAGAACGATTTCGGCGAGCATGGCTATGCGCCGGCGGCGAGCGACGACACGGCGCGCGCGGAACTCAACCGGCTCGCGCTGGCGCGGAAGGGGGGCTGACCATGCCGAATTTCGACGCCGGGCATTATTTCCTGACCGCCTTCGCGCCGATCCGGTCGCATGTCGTCGACGACCGTCTGCCGGATTCGCCGGTCCAGAGGGTCCGCGACGCCATCGACCGTCTGCCGCGCGCCTGGCAAAGCCCCGCCACTGATCCGGCGATCTGGAAGCTCGACGTCAACCGCCGGTTTTTCGAGCGGATCGGCAAGCCGGACGATCCTCGCGCCAGCCCCTTCGCGGGGTCGCTGCGCACGCATCTGCTGCGCTTCGCCGTGCTCGACGACGCGATCTTCAATGGTCGTCCGCCTTCGGACACGCTGCTGTCGCAGGCCGGCCTGCGCCCCAAGCCGACCGATCCCGACCCCGCCGACCTGCTGCCCTGCGCCTATCTGATGTTCACCGCCGATTTCGACGCGGTGATGACGCCGGGCGAGAAGCTCAAGGACAGCCTCACGCCGACCGAGCAGGACCGGGTGCGCGACGACTGGGCGCGCGAGATCTGGACGCTCGCGGAAGGCGAGCTGCGCGAGATATTCGGGAACTGCCAGCAATTCGACGACGAGACGATCAAGACCGCCGACGACTTCGCGCGCTACGTCGCGCGCTGCCAGGTCGAGACGTATATGCCGTTCAACGACTATTACATCGATCCGCCGAAAGTGAAGCTGCTTCCCGTGAAGGCCATCGCCGCCGCTGTCGCCGCGCCGCTGATCGCAACGGTCCTCGCTTTCCTCGCATGGGTCACGGGGGCCGAGACGTGGCTAGGGTATCGGCCGGAACAGGCGGCGCTGGTCGCCTTGCTGCTCACGGTCGCGGCGATCTATGGCGGCTATCGGTTCGCGATGGCGCACGGTCAGAAGCCGTGGCCGGCGGCCGAGTTCGGCGATCTGCCGTCAGTGCTCAAGGGCCTCTACATCCAGCAGAAATTCGCGGGGTTCGTCACGCGGAGCTACGACATGTCGCCGGCGGAGTTGCGCGGGGCTTTCGGCGATTTCCTGACCGCCCACGCGCCCGAGGAGCTGTTCGACAAGACCCAACCGCCGGGCGTGGTCCGGTCCGAATGAGGCGCAGGACATGAAGCGGACGCTCGATCTCGACGACATTCAGGGCAACGTCGTCCGCGCCTATGGCAAGTTCGGCTACCCCAAGGCGCGGTATTTCTTCCTGAACTTCACGAACGCCTGGGTCGGGCGCGCCTTCGTGCGCGAGGTGCTCGCCTCGGGCTTCGTCACCACTGCGCAGCGCTGGCCGAAGGATGCGACGCAGTATCCGCGCTGCACCTTCAACATCGGCTTCACCTTCATCGGGCTCTACATGCTGGAGTTGCCTGTGCGCACGCTGCAGGGCTTTCCCGACGAGTTCATCGACGGGATGCGCAAGCGCTCATACGTCCTCGGCGACCAGCCGGCGACGCATCTGGTCGATCCGACGCAGCCGGTCCTGCCATCCGACCCGCCGCCGGACTGGATCGCCCGATGGGACCCGATCTGGCGCGAGAACCGCCGCTACCCCGGCGATCCGACCGACGTCCACATCTGGATTTCGATGAATGCGCGGGTCGAGCCCTTCACCGAAAACGTCGTCGGCGGCGACCGCGGCCCCGACATCCTCGAAGAGCGCACGCAATGGCTGCGCGACACATGCGCCGCCGTCACGGCGCGCTACGCCGCCGAACATGGCGATGCGCGCGGGCGCATCCGCATTCTCGACGGCAACGGGCGCGACGGCGGCGCCGAGTATCAGAGCGGCTCGGCGCTGTTCGACGATTTCACCCATCGCGAGCACGGAACCGTGCGGTTGCCGATCCCGTCCGAGCATTTCGGTTTCGCCGACGGCATCGGCGATCCGGTCTTCGAGGGTCAGTACGAGCCCGACGTGATGCGCCAGAAGGTGATCGGGCGCGGCAAGTGGATGAGCCCCGCGCGCGGCTGGGAGCCGCTCGCCACCGGCGAGTTCGTGCTAGGCTATCCCGACGAGAGCCAGGAGTTGCCGCCTGCGCCGCGCCCGGATGATTTCAGCCGCAACGGCTCTTTCATGGCTTATCGCAAGCTGCACCAGAACGTCTCGACATGGCGCGACTTCATTCGGGAGGAGGGGCGGCGTTACGCCCGCGTCGTCGGCCTGCCCGAGCCGCAGGCGGAAGTCGCGCTGAAGTCGAAGATGATCGGGCGCTGGCCCGACGGCGTGCCGCTGAGCAAGGCGCCGGACTTCGAGAGCTGGATGGCGGTGCGCGCGCAATTCCGCATGACCGAGGACAAGACCGTCGAGAACTACGCTGCGCACCGGGATTATCTCGGCAAGACCCACGCCTCCGACTTCAAGTACGGGGACGACATGCAGGGCGCCGCCTGCCCGTTCGGGGCGCACATGCGCCGGGTCAACACCCGCGACCATCTCGATCCCGCGCTCGCCCGCGGCACGGCGACGGTGCGCGACTCGGTCAGCAGCCTCAACAAGCGCCGCCGCATCATGCGCCGCGGTCTGCCCTATGGCGACAGCACACCCGGCGCAGGCGACGACTCGACCGAGCAGGGCGTGATCATGATGGTGGTCTGCGCCAGCCTGTTCAGGCAATACGAATTCGTCCAGCAGCAATGGATCCAGTACGGGCTCGACTTCAACGCCGGCAACAGCACTTGCCCGTTGGTCGGCAATCACGATCATTACAAGCGGTTCGTGGCGACGGGCGATCCGTCAAAGGGCCAAATCCCCTACATCGTCGACAATCTGAAGACGTTCGTCGAGCCGCGGGGCGGCGAATACTTCTTCATTCCGTCGATCACCGCGCTGCGGATGATCGCGCGCGGCACGGTGGACCCGACATGACGACCGCCGCCGCGACGGACATCCCCGTCGCGCCCGAACTCGGCGAGGCGGAGCTCGGGCCCGAAGAGCGCGCGGCGCTCGGCCGGATCGTCGCGGCGAACATGCGCACGCTCCATACGGTCCGGGGCGTGACGCCGCGCGGCCAGCACGGCAAGGCGCATGGGGTCGTGCGCGCCCGCTTCGTCGTGCGCGACGACATCCCCGATCGCCTGCGCGTCGGCGTGTTCGCGGCGCCCGCCGCCTTCGACGCGCTGGTGCGCTTTTCGAGCGGCTCGCATGACGACGACCGCCTGCCAGACGCGCATGGCATGGCGATCAAGCTGTTCGCCGCGCCGGACGCCCCGCTCGGGGCCTCGCTGTGCCCCGATCCGAGCGGCGCCGCGTCGCAGGACTTCATCCTGATCGACCGGGAGATCTTCTTCTGCCGCAGCCTGCTGGAATATCGCGCCTTCGGCGACGCCTATTCCAACATCGTGCGCTTCCTGCACAAGCAGGGGAGCGTTTTCGCGCTGGCGCGCGGGATCGCCGTGCTGAAATTCCTGCGTCCCCAACTCGGGGCCCGCGCCAAGGCTTTCGCCGCGCAGACCCCGCGCTCGCCGGTCGCGACGCATTACTGGAGCGCGACGCCCTACCGGCTCGGCGACGCGGCGGTGAAATACATGGCCGTGTCGCCGCTGGCCGCCGCGCCCGGGGCGCAGGCCGGCGTCACCGACCGCGACGGGTTGCGGCTGGCTTTGGGCTGGGCGCTGCGTCAGGGGCCGGTCGCCTTCGACTTCGGCGCCCATCTGCGCAGCGATCCCGCGCGCCATCCGGTTGAGGATCCTTCGGTGAGCTGGACG
This sequence comes from Rubrimonas sp., assembly GCF_036788415.1. Lineage (NCBI taxonomy): Bacteria > Pseudomonadati > Pseudomonadota > Alphaproteobacteria > Rhodobacterales > Paracoccaceae > Rubrimonas > Rubrimonas sp. The sequence goes on from NZ_DAIQNN010000028.1 coordinate 24,647, forward strand.
GCCAACGGCGCCGAATTCGTCCCGCTCGCGCGGGTCGAGATACCCGAGCAGGTCGTGGCGCCGATCAACCCGTCCGCGGAGCATCTGGTCTTCTCGTTGTGGAACTGCGCTCAGCCGCACCGCCCCCTCGGGGCGATCAACCGCGCGCGCCGGGAGGTCTATGCGGCGATGGCCGAGGCGCGCCTCGCCCGCGACGGCGTCGCGCCCCGGTGAGATCGCGACGTCGCGCTTCCGGCGGGCGCGTCGCGCTTCTCGGCGCGGCCCTCGCCGGGCTCGGGGCGCTGCGCCGCAGGCGCGCGATCGTCTGGGTCTTGCGCTTCGCGATCGACCGATGCAACGGGTCCTTCCGGGCCGGTTCGCCTTTCGGCGGCGGCGCTCTTTTCAGGGCGCGTCGGAGGAATATGTCTCGCCGCACCGAAGCTGCGTGATCCGATCCGCGGCGCCGGGCGTAATGTTGACGAGTAAGGCGAAAGCGGGCGACACCGAGCGATGATCCAGGGGCATCCGACCGACGACATGCTGGCGGCCTATGCGGCCGGCGCAGCGACAGAGGGCGTCTCGCTGCTCGTAGCGGCCCATCTGACCTATTGCGGGCGCTGCCGGCGCGAGGTCGCGTCGCTCGAGGCGATCGCTGGCGCGATGCTGCGGTCCGCGCCCGCCGCAGAGCCGCCGTCGCTGGATCGCGCCTTCGCGCTGCTCGACGCGCCCGAGGCGCCGTCGCCGAAGCCCGTGCGGGATGCGGGGCCGCTGCCGCGCCCGGTCGCGGACGCAGTCGGCGCGCCCTTCGAGCAGATCCGCTGGCGCTTCCGCATTCCCGGCGTCTCCGAGCACGAGATCGATCTGGGCGGAGCGGAGCGGGTGAGCCTTCTGCGCGTGCGCCCCGGCGCCGGCGTGCCGAGCCACACCCATACCGCCGAAGAGGCCACGCTCGTGTTGACCGGCGCGCTGCAGGATCGCGGTGCGCGTTTCGGGGTCGGCGACGTGGCGGTCGCGACGCCCGAGGACGACCACCACCCGAATGCGGCGCCGGGCGAGGAGTGCGTCTGTCTCGTGGTGATGGCCGGCAATCTGCGCTTCACCGGCGCATTGGGCCGCGCGCTGAACCTGTTCGCAGAATGAGCGGACCGAGAACAACCCGCGTCACGCGCCGAAGCGCGCTGGCGCTGACCGCAGCCGCGATCTCCGCGCCAGCGCTCGCGTTGGCGGCGGATCGGGCGGAGCGGCGCTTCACGATCCTGCGGGACGGCGCCGACATCGGAACGCACCGCGTCGCGCTGATCCGCGAAGGCGGCGATCTGCGCGCCGAAATCGACATCCGCATCGTCGTGCGCGTTCTCGGCATCGCCGCCTATCGCTACGAGATGACCAATCGCGAGACCTGGCGCGACGGGCTCCTGATGCGGATCGACAGTTCGGTGAACGACGACGGGCGGCGCAAGCGCGTCGCGGCGACGCGCGACGGGGCGGGGGAATTGCGCGTGGAGGGCAGCCTCTACACCGGCGCGGCCCCCGCCGACGCCGCCACCACAAGCTATTTCACCGACGCCTTCCTCAAGCGCGGAACGTGGATCAGCACCGACGGCGGAGAGCTTTACGATGTCGGCGTCGCAACGCTCGGCGAGACGCAGGTGCGCACGAAGCGCGGTCAGGCGTTCGCGCGCAGCTACCGCGCAAAGGCGGCCCCCGATTTCGATGTGAAGCTGTTCTACGACGAACGCGGCGAATGGGCGGGCTGCGAGTTCGATGCGGGCGGCGAGACGGCGCGCTATGTCGCCGACTCGCTCGACAGCCGCCTGTCGGACGTCTGGAACGGCTGATGGGCGTCTGGAGCGAGGTGATGGCCCCGGGCGACGGCGTCGCCTGGGTGACGGGGGCCAGCGCCGGCATCGGGCGCGAGACTGCGCTGGAGCTCTGCGCGCGCGGCTGGCGGGTCGCAGTCACCGCCCGGAAGGCCGAGGCGCTGGAGGCGCTTGCGGAGGAGGCGCGCACGCAAGGGCTGGCCGGCGCGATCCTGCCCTTCGCGGGCGATGTGACCGATCAGGCGGGGATGGCGGCGCTGGTCGCGGCGATCGAGGCCGAGCACGGGCCGCTCGCGCTGTGCCTGCTCAACGCGGGGGTCTACATCCCGATGCGCGCGCAGGAATTCGACGCGGGCGTCGTCGCGAAGACGTTCGCCGTCAATGTCCAGGGCGTGGCGAACTGCCTCGACCCTGTGCTGAAGTCCATGATCGCGCGCCGCAGGGGCCATGTCGCGATCACGGCTTCGGTGGCGGGCTACCGAGGGTTGCCGAGGGCGGCGGCCTATGGCGCGACCAAGGCGGCGCTGATCCACATGGCCGAGGCGCTCGCCTACGACCTGATCGACCTCAACGTGCGGATTTCGGTCGTCAATCCCGGCTTCGTCGAGACCGAGGCGACCAGCGTCAACGATTTCAAGATGCCCTTCGTGATGAAGCCCGATCAGGCGGCCCGGCGGATCGTCGACGGTCTGGAGGGCCCCGGCTTCGAGATCGCCTTCCCCCGCCGCTTCGCGCTGATCCTGCGCACGCTGGGGCTTCTGCCCAACCGCGCCTATCTGGCCGTGATGCGCAAGCTCATGGGCTGGGGGCCGGACGTCAGCTGAGCGGCGCTTCGAGCGCTGCGAACGGGCCGGCGTCGAAGACCCACAACCCGGCCACCAAGATGATCGTAACATTAAGCCCATAGGCTAAAGGCCAGATCCAAGACGGCTCACTCTCTCCGAATAAATATCGGATGACGTTCGGCGTCAAGCCGAATAGCGTGATGGCGAGGATGCCGAGCTTGAGTATCTTCCAAAGGTCCGAGCCCGGCGCCGCCGCGCCGCTGGTCTCGATCTTCTGCGCCAGCGCCGTTACGGAGGCGGCTTCGACGGGTACGCCCGCATATTTTCCCGCCATTTGCGCGGCCGCCTGTGCGCCGCCGACATTGGCGAGTTCGGTCGCGGTGACAGCGCCGCCGCCGCGCAGCAACCATTTCCACGCCTCGTCCGCGGCCTCCGCGCGATCCTTGTTCGTAGGACCCTTCGCTGGGTCGGCGGGCGTCGCCGCTTCGGTCGGCGCGGTCGGAGCCGCACGAGAGACGGCTGAGAGGACTTGCGGCGCGACGCCAGAGCCTGCGAGGCCCCCAACGCCCGCGAGACCGCCGAGCGCGCCAAGGCCGGTGACCCCGCCAACGGCTGTGAGCGCCCCTAGCCCGACTACCGCTGGCGAACGCTTCACGACGCTTAGCAACGGGTGATCTTCAAGTGCGAAGAAATGGATCTGCTCATTTCCGGGCATACCGTATGCGCCGTACCGCGCGCCCGTGTAAAAGAATCCGCCGAATGCGGGCGTCTTTTTCGTGATCAGAACGTCCATCGAACGAACAGCTACGCCCGGCGGCTCGCCAGCGGCGGCGTTGCGCTCGGTCGTCATTCAGCGCGGCCTCCATATCTTCAATGAGGTCATTAAGATACGTTGGTCGCGCTGGCGTCTGCAAGAGCGATCTCGTCCCTCAGGCCTTCCTGCGCGGCGCGGTCGAGTGGGAAGTTCCACATCATCGAGACGGCGACCAGTTTCAGCGCCACTGGCGCCGCTGCGTAGAGCAGCGCGAGCGCCGTCAGCGCGCCGGCGTCGTTCTCGGCGCCCGGCTGGAAGCCTGCGACGTCGAGCGCGATCAGCGCCAGCCCGCCCGAGACGGCGAGCGCCGCCTTCGTCGCCACCGACCACAGCGCGAAGAACAGCCCCGCCCGCCGCGCGCCGGTCCGCGCCGTGTCGAGATCGACGACGTCGGCCTGCATCGCAGGCGGCAGCGACAGGTCCGCGCCCAGCGCCAGCCCCGTCAGCGCTGAGATCGCCGCGAAGGCGAAAACGTCGCCGGGCCCCAGCAGCGGGACCAGCGCGAAGATCGCGCAGGCCCAGAGCATCGCCGCCCCCCAGGCGCGATGCTTGGACCAGCGCCGCGCCGCCCAGCTCCAGAGCGGCATGCCGCCGATGGCGCAGAGGAAATAGATCAGCAGCACCCAGCCCGCATCCGGCGCGGCGAGGTAGTCGTCGATGAAGAACAGAAACAGCCCCGCCGGCAACGCATTGGCGGCGCCGTTGATGAAATAGGCCGCGAGCAGCCGGCGGAACGGCGCGTTGTCGCGCAGCGCCCCCAGCGCCTCGGCGACGCCGGGCGCGGAGCGCTCGGCGAGGGCGGGCTCCGGCGCGCCGCGCAGCGCCACGAGCACGCCGAGCGGCAGGCCGAGCGCCACGAACAGCGCGACCGCCCGCAGCCCGCCCGCGGCGTCGCCCTGCGCCGTGTAGAGCAGGACCGCGGCGACTGTGCCCACCAGCGCCGCTCCCTCGCGCCACGCGGTCACGCGCGCGCGGCCCGCATAGTCGGGGGTGATCTCCGCGCCCCAAGCGAAATAGGGGGTGAGGGCGACAGTCCAGCTCAGCGTCAGAGCCACCATCCAGATTGCGGCGTGGCCGAAGCCCGCATCGGCTGGCGGAACCAGCAGCATCCAGACGGACGCGACGACCAGCGGGGTCGAAACGGCGAGCCACAGCCGCCGCCGCCCCAGCCGCGAGCGCGTGCGGTCCGAGATCCAGCCCATCAGCGGGTCGGTGACCGCATCCAGCAGCCGCACGCCGATCAGCAGCGCCCCGAGCGCCGACAAAGCGACGCCCCGCTCCGCCGCATAGAACGGCGCTAGATAGACGTAGACGGGGAAATAGAGCGCCGCGAGCGGGGCCGCGGGCAGCGCGTAGGCGGCGAGCGCGCCGAGGCGCAGGCGGTCGGCGGTCATGGACGCTCCGTGCTGAGGGCGCGGCTCAAGATGGCGCCGATCGGCCCGCGGCCCAGCCCGCCAGCGCGCCGAGGGCGAGCGCCGCCGCGCCCCCCGCGCCGAACAGCGCGCGCGCCGCATCCGCAGCCGAACCGATCAGATCGCCGCCGGAGATCGCCACATGCCCGAGCGCGAACAGCGCCGCGAAGGCGGCGAGCGCCGCCGCGGCCAGCGCCGCTCCGGCTTTCGCCGAGGCGGGCCGCCCGATCCAGCCCAGCGCCGCGCCGGTCAATCCGGCCAGAGGGACGGTCTGCCGCCAGTCGCGCAGCGCGCCGGGCGTCTCGACGGCGACATGCGCGCAGGCGGCGAGCAGCCCCGCCGCGCCGAAAAGCGCCGCTGCGCGCGCCCGCGGGCTCAGGCTGCGCTCCGGCGCAGCGTGACCTGCGTGACGTCGGTCGTCTCGGCGAGGAAGCAGGCGGCGCAGCTGGCGAGGTAGAAGTTCCACATCCGGTTGAAGCGTTCGTCGAAGCCCATCTCGCGGATGTCGCTCCAGGCCTCGTTGAACTTGCCGCGCCAGCGCCGCAGCGTGTCGGAATAGCTGTGGCCGAATTCCCGGCTCTCGACCCAGTCGAGCCCGGCGCGCGCGGTCTGCGCCTTCAGCGCCGACGGGCAAGGCAGGAAGCCGCCGGGGAAGATGTATTTCTGCACGAAATCCACGCCCTCGCGGTAGCCTTCGAACCACCGGTCGGCGATGGTGATGACCTGCAGCGTCGCCTGCCCGCCAGGTTTCAGACGGTCGCGCACCGTGTCGAAGTAGACGGGCCAGTATTTCTCGCCCACCGCCTCGAACATTTCGATCGAGGCGACGCCGTCATAGCGCCCGCGCTCGTCGCGATAGTCGCGCATCACGATCTCGACCCGTTCGGCGAGTCCCTTCTCGAAGATGCGCCGCCGCGCGAAATCGTGCTGTTCGCGCGAGATGGTGAGGCCCGTCAGCTTCACCCCGCGCTCGGCGGCGGCGTATTCGGCGAAGCCGCCCCAGCCGCAGCCGATCTCAAGCACATGGTCGCCGGGCTTCACCCCCATCGAATCGGCGATGGCGGCGTATTTGTTGCGCTGGGCGTCGGGCAGGCTCTCGTCGGAGCGATGAAAGAGCGCAGACGAATAGGTCATGCTCTCGTCGAGCCAAACCGAGTAAAAATCGTTGCCGAGGTCGTAATGCTTCGAGATGTTGCGCGCCGATCCGCGCTTGGTGTTGCGGTTGAGAAAGTGCCGGAAGCGCTCGACCATCCGCGTCAGGGTCCGCCCGGCGAAGCCGCGGGCGACCGTGTCGTTGTTCAGCAGCGCCGCGTCGAGCACGGCCTGCAGATCGGGCGTGTCCCACCAGCCGTCCATGTAGGCCTCGGCGAAGCCGAGTTCGCCGTCGCGGATCATCCGCCAGAACAGCTCGGGATTGTGCACCACGATCACGCCGTTCGGGCCGGGCTCGGCCCCTTCGGCGCGGTATTCCCGACCGTCGGGCAGGACGAAGGTGAGCGAGCCGACCGAGATGTTGCCGACGATGGAGAAGACGGTGTGGAACCAGCGCGGCGCGCCGTCCATGGAGATGAGGCTCATGCTTCGCTCCCGGTCGCCGCGCCGGACGGCGCCTGCTTTTTCACGATTGCGTCGTCGCCCGGATGGCCGAGGAACTTCGCCCCTTTCAGCCACAGCCGCAGCGCCTGCCAGTGGATCGCCGCCATCACCTTCGCCGCAGCCCAGGGGGCGCGCGCGGCGATCCGGGCGAGCGCGGCGTCGGTCAGCGCCTCGGCGCGCCCCGATTGCGTCGCGATCAGATAGTCGCCGCGGGCGTCGTGTTGCTTGATGCGGATGGCGAGCTTCTCGCCGGGCGGGCGGATGGTGAAGCGGTAGGTCTGGTCCATGCCGATGAAAGGCGACACGAAGAATTCCTTGGGCTGGTCGTGGCGCACCGCGCCGTCCGCGTCCGGGGTCGCTGCGAGCGCGTAAGGGTGCTGGTCGCCGAATGTGTTCTTCACTTCGTAGATCACGCTTTCCAGCCGGCCCTCGCGGTCATGGCAGAAGAAGGCCGAGAGCGGGTTGAAGGAGTGGCCGAGCAGGCGCGGGATCGACAGAAGCATGATCCGCGCCGGGTTCGGCAGGCCCGCTTCGGCGAGGCGCGCCTCGACCCAGGGGCGCAAGCCCGAGCCGTCGCGGGGGCCGTGGTCGCGGCGGTGGAAGGCGAACAGGTTGAAGCGGTCCACCGAGAACAGCCGCAGCCGCGCCGCCGTCTCCTCGAGCCGGTCCACGTCGAGCAGCGCGGTGAAGACGCGGTAGCGGAACTGATGCGCGAAGGGCTGGAGGCGCATGTGCATCACGTCGCCCAGATAGAGGCGCGGCGCGAAGGGGTCGGCCTCCAGATCGAGCGCTGCGCTCGCGGTCATGCGGCCACGCGCGCGGATTGGGCGGGCAGCGGCGCGCCGACGTCCTTCGCCCAGCCGGGCCGCGCGCCGAGCGCGTTCGCAACGCGCAGGCCGGCGCGCAGCGCGTCCTCGTGGAAGCCGTAGCCGAGCCAGGCGCCGGCGAACCACACGCCGCCGCGCCCCTGGATCGCGTCGATCTCCGTCTGCGCGGCGAAGGCGGCGGCGTCGTAGAGCGGATGGGCGTAGTCGAATTCGGCGAAGACCTTCGCGGCGTCCGGTTCGATGTGCGGGTTGAGCGTGACGAACATCTCGCGCGTGCGGTCGAGGCTCTGCAGCCGGTTCATCCAGTAGCTGACGGCGACCGGCCGGCGCCCGTCGTCGCCAGAGGGGCGGATCAGGTTCCAGCTGGACCAGACCTTGCGGCGCACCGGCATCAGCCGCGCGTCGGAATGGAGCACCGCGCGGTTGCGCGACGTGCGGAAGGCGCCGAGGATCTCGGCCTCGCGCGCGTCCTTGTCGGCGAGCAGCGCCGCCGCCTGCGGGCCGTGGCAACACAGGATCGCGTGGTCGAAAGCGCCCTCGGACCCGTCGGCGAGCCGCACATGCGCTTTACCGCCGTCACGACGGACTTCCACGACCCCCGCCCCGACGCGGACCCGCTGCCCGAGCTTTTCGACGACGCGGCGGACGTATTCGCGCGAGCCGCCGTCCACCGTGCGCCAGCGCATCGCCGGGTCGAGCCCGGTGTAGAGGTCGTGATTGGCGAAGAAGCGCAGGAAGCTCTCGGCGGGGAACTCGGTCATCTGCGCCGTGGGCGTGGACCAGATGGCGCCGCCCATCGGCAGGATGAAGCGCTCGCGGAAATCCTCGGAGAAACCGCGCTCTGCGAGCCAGTCGCCGAGGCTGCGGCCCGCGGCGCGGCCCTCCGCCAGATCGGTCGGCGCGATCTTGCAGAAGCGCAGCACCTGCCGCATCGTCATCACATAGCGCGGATTGAAGATGTTGCGGCGCTGCGCGAAGACCTTGTCGAGGTTGTCGCAAGCATATTCCAGCGCACCTTCTCCGAGGCTGAAGCCGAAGGACATGTCCGACCACTTCGTCGCCACGCCCAGCGTCTCGAACAGCGCCGAGAGGTTGGGATAGTTGCGGTTGTTGTAGACGATGAAGCCGGTGTCGACGGCGATCCGCGCGCCCGTGTGCTCGATCTCGACGGTGTTGGCGTGGCCGCCGACGCGGTCGTCCTTCTCGAACACGGTGACGTCCGCGCTGTCCGACAACGCGAGCGCCGACCCCAACCCGGCGGCGCCGGACCCGATGATTGCGATCTTCAACCTTGTTCCCCGCCTCGTTTACGCGGCTGCACCCAGAGACTTGTACGCGTCCAGCGCTCGCTGACGACCGGTTTTAAGGTCGATTAAGGCTTTCGGGTAGGGTCGTCGCGGCGAAAGGCCCCAGGATTCGGGCGCGGCCTCGAAAAAGGCCAGCGCGTCGGGGCCGGGATCGCGCGACAGCTCCGCCACCCAACGCCGGCGATAGGCGCCTTGGGGGTCGAACTTCTCGGCCTGCGTCGCAGGGTTGAAGATGCGGAAATACGGCGCGGCGTCGGGGCCGGTGCCCGCCGCCCATTGCCAGCCCATGGCGTTGGAGGCGGGGTCCCAGTCGATCAGATGGTCGCGGAACCACGCCTCGCCGATCCGCCAGTCGGTCAGCAGATGCTTGGTCAGATAGGAGGCGACGAGCATCCGCGCCCGGTTGTGCATCACGCCGGTCGCCTGCATCTCGCGCATCGCGGCGTCGACGACCGGCTCGCCGGTCATGCCGCGCCGCCAGGCTTCGGCGTCCTCGTTGTCGCCGCGCCAGGGGAAGGCGTCCCAGCCCTCGCGCCAGTTGGCGTCGGCGAGGTGGGGGGTGTGGTGCAGCAGGCTCCATGCGAAGTCGCGCCACACCAGCTCCTTGAGAAACGTCTCGGGGCCGGCGCCGCCCGTCGCGGCGAGAACCGCCTGCGCCGCAGCCCAGACGCGTCTGGCGGAGAGCTCGCCGAGCGCCAGATGCGGCGAGAGACCCGAGCCGCCCGGCAGGTCCATCCGGTCCCGCGCCGCGGCGTAGTCGCCGACGCGCTCGCGCAGGAAAGCGGCGAGGCGCGCCTGCGCCGCCGCCTCGCCAGCCTCCACCCGCGACGCGAGAACCGCTGCGCCGCGCCGCATGTCGGCGTCGAGCCGCCAACTTTCCAGCGGGTCGGAGGCGGGCCATGCGTCGGGCGCGGGGAGCGCGTCGGGCGCGGCGATGGGCGCGCCGGGGTCGCGGTCGCGCAGGGCGCGCCAGAAGGGGGTGTAGACCTTGTAGAAGCCGCCCGCGCCGGTCTTCGCCTCCCACGGCTCGAACAGCAGATGGCCTGGGAAGCTCTGCGCCGCGACGCCGTCCGCGCGCAGCGCCGCCTTCGCCTCCGCGTCGCGCGCGATCGAGGGCGCGTCGTAGAGCCGCGACCAGACCACCGCGCCCGCGCCCGTCTCGGCGACGAGCGCGCGCAGCGTCGGCAGCGCCTCGCCGCGCCGCAGGATCAGCCGCGAGCCCTTCGCCCGCAGCGCGGCGTCGAGCGCTGTCAGGCTGCGCCCCAGCCGCCAGCGCGCCGCCGCGCCCCAGCTTTCGGTCAGCGGGTCGAGGATGAACACGGGGATCGCGGCCCCGCCATGCGCAATCGCGGCGGCGAGCGCGCGGTGGTCGTCGAGCCGCAGGTCGCGGCGGAGCCAGAGCAGGGCGGGCGTCGTCATACTTTCGTATAATCCCCAGGACGTTTGCGTTTTTTCAGATCTTGCATCTAGACTGATCGAACCGCGGAGCGAGGCGCAGCGCCGAGCAGGCGCAGCCGCGCGGTCGCGCGAACCAAGGGGGAGGGAGCTTGATGTAAGGAGTTCGCATGACGCGACTGATCGATCCCGACTTCCGCCGCCAGCTTGAGGGCTGGTCGCTGGCCACCGCCGAAATCTTCTACCGCATGCCGGACGCGAAATCCGTGCTCCAGAGCTTCATCTGGCAGGATTACGATCTGGCCCCGAAATTCCCGCAATTGCAGAAGTTCCTGGATTTCTGGGAACGCGAACTCGACGGCCCGATTCATTCGGTGCGTGTCTCGCACGCGCAATTGCTGCGGCCCGCCGAAGTGCGGGTGCTCAATCGGGAGATCGCGCTGCACTGAGCGCCCCTCATGGCGCGACGCACCGTTTCTGACGAAGAGATTGCTTGAGCGCATCAAGCGGTCGATCCTGATGTCGGGAAACAATGGAGGCGCGCCATGAGCTGGAACCCGTGCATCGAGCCGCATTGCCCGACCGGGGCGGCGGTCGATCTGATCGAGACCGAGATCGTGCCGCGGGCGCGCGATCTCGGCGGCTTCGAAGTCCGCCGCGCGCTCCCCTCGGCGAAGCGCCAGATGGTCGGGCCGTTCATCTTCTTCGACCAGATGGGGCCCGCCGAGTTCATCACCGGGCAGGGCATCGACGTCCGCCCGCATCCCCATATCGGGCTCGCCACCGTCAGCTATCTCTACCGCGGCTCGATGCATCACCGCGACAGCCTCGGCACCAGCGCCGAAATCCTGCCCGGCGCAGTCAACTGGATGGTGGCCGGGCGCGGGATCACCCATTCCGAGCGGACCGGAGTCGCGGCGCGGGCGAAGGGGGCGGAGCTGTTCGGCATCCAGACCTGGGTCGCGCTGCCGGACTGGGCGGAGGAGGGCGAAGCCGCCTTCGAGCATGCGCCGAAGGAGACGCTGCCGATGATCGAGGCCGAGGGCAAGCAGGTCCGCGTGATCCTCGGAAGCCTCTACGGCGCGACGGCCCCGGTGCGCACCTTCACCGAGATGTTCTACGCCGACGCGGTTCTGGAGGCTGGCGCGTCGCTGCCGCTGCCCGACGATCACGAGGATCGGGGCGCCTACATCCTGTCGGGCGCCGTCGAGGTGGCGGGGACGCGCTTCGAGGCCGGGCGGATGCTCGTGTTCCGCCCCGGCGACGGCATCTCGCTGCGCGCGCTCGAGCCGTCGCGCCTGATGCTGCTCGGCGGCGCGACGATGGAGGGGCCGCGGTTCATCTGGTGGAACTTCGTCGCCTCCTCGCGCGAGAAGATCGAGGCGGCGAAACAGGCCTGGCGCGAGGGCGACTGGGCGCATGGCCGCTTCAGCCTGCCGCCCGACGACGCCGCCGAGTTCATCCCCGCGCCGGAGCGCTGAGGCCCGGTCGGGGCCAGGCGCGGGATCGGAGAACAGGTCGCACCCGCGTCGATTGATTACCGCCGCCGACCGCCCTAACCCTGACATAGCGAAATCCGCCGCGTTAGGGCGGAGCGAACAGGGGAGGCGTAAGCGATGCCGTCAGTGTCGATGGTCGTCAACGGCAAGGCCGTGTCCGGGGAAGTCGAGGGCCGGACGCTTCTGGTGGAGTTCCTGCGCGAGGGGCTGGGCCTGACGGGCACCCATGTCGGGTGCGACACCTCGCAATGCGGCGCCTGCGTCGTCCACATGAACGGCGCCAGCGTCAAGGCCTGCTCGGTGCTCGCGATGGCGGCCGAAGGGGCCGAGATCCGCACCATCGAGGGCATGGCCAATCCGGACGGCTCGCTGGGCGTGATCCAGCAGGCGTTCCAGGACAATCACGGGCTGCAATGCGGCTTCTGCACGCCCGGCATGGTGATGTCGGCGGCGGACCTGCTTCAGACCAACCCCAACCCCACCGAACACGAAGTGCGGGACTGGCTCGAGGGCAATATCTGCCGGTGCACCGGCTACCACAACATCGTCAAGTCGATCCTCGCCGCAGCGGCCACGCTGCGCGGCGAGAAGATCGCGGCCGAGTGAGCAACAGGGAAAACGCATGACCAAGCATGAAGGGATCGGCGCAAGCTCCAAGCGCCGCGAGGACGTCCGTTTCCTGACCGGCGCCGGTCAGTACACCGACGACATCAACCGTCCGCGGCAGGCCTATGTCTATTTCCTGCGCTCGCAGGTGGCGCACGGCAAGATCAACGGCATCGACGCGTCGGCTGCGGCAGAGGCGCCGGGCGTGATCCGCATCTTCACCTCCAAGGATTTCGAAGGCGTCGGCGGCGTGCCCTGCGGCTGGCTGATCACCGACAAGAACGGCCAGCCGATGAAGGAGCCCAAGCACCCGATCCTCGCCGAGGGCAAGGTGCGCCATGTCGGCGACCCGATCGCCGCAGTCGTCGCCGAGACGCTCGCCCAGGCGCGCGACGCCGCCGAGATGATCGAGCTCGACATCGAGGAGCTGCCGGCGGTCATCGACATGAAGGCCGCGATCTCGGGGGCCGCGCCCGCCGCGGTGCATGACGACGCGCCGGACAACCTCTGCTACGACTGGGAGTTCGTCGCCGAGAACAAGGCCGCCGTG
>NZ_DAIQNN010000029.1:0-36598 GCF_036788415.1 Rubrimonas sp.
GGCAGTCCGGCGGGCGCGGCTTCGCCGCCGACCTCGACGACGAGATCCCGTTCTAGGGACCCCTGCGTCGCCTTGCGGCGTTCACCTCGCGTCGCGGTCATGCGCAGGCTCGATCCCGCCCCGCACGCGCAGGCGCGCGCGGGGCCCAAAAATGGCGAAGGGAGGCCCGCATGGCCGCGCAAAGTTTCGACGTCGTCGTGATCGGCGCAGGTCCGGGCGGCTATGTCTGCGCGATCCGCGCGGCGCAACTCGGGCTCAAGGCCGCAGTGGTCGAGCGCGAGCATCTGGGCGGCATCTGCCTGAACTGGGGCTGCATCCCGACCAAGGCGATGCTGCGCTCCGCGGAGGTGCTGCATCTGATGAAGCGCGCCGGGGAGTTCGGGCTGAAGGCCGAGGGGATCGGCCATGATCTCGACGCGGTGGTGAAGCGCTCGCGCGGCATCGCCAAGCAGCTCAATTCGGGCGTGGGCCATCTGCTCAAGAAGAACAAGGTCGCCGTGATCATGGGCGAAGCCCGGCTCGCAGGCCCGGGCGAAGTGCGCGTCAAGACCGACAAGGGCGAGGAGGTCCTGACGGCGAAATCCATCGTGCTCGCCACGGGCGCGCGGGCGCGCGAGCTGCCGGGGCTGGAGGCGGATGGCGATCTCGTCTGGACCTACAAGACCGCGCTCACTCCGCCGCGGATGCCGAAGAAGCTGCTGGTGATCGGCTCGGGCGCCATCGGGATCGAATTCGCGAGCTTCTATCACGCGATGGGCGCCGAGACGACCGTGGTCGAGGTGATGGACCGCATCCTGCCCGTCGAGGACGCGGAGATCTCCGCCTTCGCGAAGAAGAGCTTCGAGAAACAGGGCATCCGCATCCTGGAGAAATCCACGGTGAAGAAGCTCGACCGCAGCCAGGGGAGCGTGGCGGCGCATATCGAGACGGGCGGCAAGACCGTGACGGAGGCTTTCGACACGGTGATCTCGGCAGTCGGCATCGTCGGCAATGTCGAGGGGCTGGGGCTCGATGCGCTCGGCGTGAAAGTCGAGAAGACCCATGTGGTCACCGACGACCATTGCCGCACGGGCGTTCCCGGAATCTACGCCATCGGCGATGTGGCGGGCGCCCCGTGGCTTGCGCACAAGGCCAGCCATGAGGGCGTGATGGTGGCGGAATTGATCGCCGGAAAGCCCGCCCATCCGGTGAAGCCGGAGGCCATCGCCGGCTGCACCTATTGCCATCCGCAGGTCGCCTCGGTCGGGCTGACCGAGGAGAAGGCGAAGGCGGCGGGGCGCAAGGTGCGGGTCGGGCGGTTCCCGTTCATGGGCAACGGCAAGGCGCTGGCGCTGGGCGAGGGCGAGGGGCTCGTCAAGACCGTGTTCGACGCCGAGACGGGCGAGCTGCTCGGCGCGCATATGGTGGGCGCGGAAGTGACCGAGCTGATCCAGGGCTTCGTTGTCGCGCGCGGGCTGGAGACGACCGAGGCGGAGCTGATGCAGACCGTGTTCCCGCATCCGACGCTGTCGGAGATGATGCATGAGAGCGTGCTCGACGCCTATGGGCGGGCGATCCACTTCTGACGAAGCGGGCGGCCTGCGACATCGGGAAAAATACGATTCCGGAGTGCAGATTGATATGTGTCGCGGACAGTCGGGCGCAGGGGGCGCCGGGCGGGGCTTATCCGGTTTCGGGAGAGTTCGGACATGTCGATCGATCGCGCGGTGATGGCGCTGGCGGGGAGCTTCATCCTCCTCTCGCTTCTGCTGGGGCATTTCGCATCGCCCTGGTTCCTGCTGTTCACGGCCTTCGTGGGCCTGAACCTGCTTCAGTCGGCCTTCACGGGCTTCTGCCCGGCGGCGATGATCTTCAAGCGGCTGGGGCTGCGCGCGGGGGTCGCCTTCGAGTGACGCGAAAGGCCGGGCCGCGATGAGCGGGTCTGGCGCCGCCCGTCGCCTGCGCGCCGAGCACTCGGTCGGTCGGCTTTCGGAGAACCTCCGCGAGATCGTCTATGGCGGCAATGACGGAATCGTCACCACTTTCGCCGTGGTGGCGGGCTTCGCCGGCGCCGCGATGGGCGAGAACGCGGCCCCGGTGGGCGCAGTCGCGGTGCTGCTCTTCGGGCTCGCCAACCTGTTCGCCGACGCGACGGCGATGGGCCTCGGCGCGTTCCTCTCCGCGCGCTCGCAGCGCGACGTTTATGCGGCCGTGCGGATGGGCGAAGTGCGGGAACTGCGTCTGCGCCCGGAGGCGGAGCGGGCGGAGATCCGCGACCTGCTCGCCGAACGCGGCGTGAGCGCGCCCGACGCCGAGCGGCTGGCCGAGCTCTACCTCCGCTATCCCGACCTCGCCGCCGATTTCATGATGCGCCACGAGATGGGCATGGCCGATCCGGCGGACGAGAACCCGGCGGTGACCGGCCTCGCGACCTTCGTCGCCTTCCTGCTGTTCGGCTCGATCCCGTTGATCCCCTATTTCCTGCTGCCGCCGGACGCCGCGACGTTCTCGATCTCGGTCGCCGCGACCTTCGCCGCCTTGGCGTTGCTGGGGCTGGTGCGCTGGCGCATTTCCGGAACGGGGCTGCTGCGCAGCGTCGCCGAGACCATGCTGGTCGGCGGGGTCTGCGCCGGCGTCGCCTACGCGGTGGGGCTGGCCTTCCGTCTCTGAGCGGCCCGACCAAGGCGCAAGCCGACTCAAGCGCCGATTTTTTTCGCTTCAAAAACAAAGGTCCCTAGCTAGGGCCGTCGTCTTTCAGGTCGATCTCCACTCTAGGGCCGGGTCCCCGGATCGGCGCGCGCGGCGACCGCCGAGAAGGGGGCTGGTTCCGCGAGGCGGGGCAGCGCCGCCCAGCGCCGCAACGCGAGCTCGGCGGCGGCGGAAGCGGGCAGGATGGCTGCCGCGGCCCCGCCCGCTGCGGCGGCGCGCTCGGCGGCGCGCAGGACTTCGAGCATCGCCGTCGCGCCGGCCTCGACCGAGGCCTGAATGGCGCGCGGACCCAGGCCGTCCCCAGTCTCCGACAGCAGCGCGAACCCCTGCGCCGACAGGGCGCGCGCGGCCTCCACGCCGAGTTCTCCGGACAGGGCCAGACCTGCGGCGGGAAACGACGCGAAGCGCTCGGGCGCGTCGGCGGCGTCGGCTGCGTCGCCTGCGCGCATTCGCGCCAGCACCTCGAAGCCGGCCCCGCGCGCAGCCCGCGCCCGCTCTTCCGCGCGCAGGGGAAAGGCGAGGGTGATCGGCGCGCCGACGGCCTTCAGCCCGTCGAGATCGATTTCGGTGCTCTCGACCGCCGTCAGCACGAGCGCGAGGAGGGCCGCGTCCGGCGTCGACGGCGCGAAGACGGCGGCGTGCGACGCGGCGGGCGGCGCAGCGGCGGATGGCGCGGGCTCGGGCGCCGGCTCCGCCTCGGAGGGCGGCGCCGGGGCGAGGGGCGGGAGCGGCGCGCTCGACGCCGCCATCGCCGGAGCGACCGACGTCATGGCTGGCGGGGCTGGCGGCGTTTCGGGCGGCGCTGCGAGCGCCGGCTCCGGCGCGTGCGGAAGCGCGGTCGGCCGCTCGGGGGCCGTCTGCGCCTGAGGCGCGGCGTTGTCGGCGACAGTCGGAGGGACCTCCGTCGGGGCGGTCTCCGCAAGGTCTGGGTCTTGCTGGGCCGGCGCGGGCGTCGGAATCGCTTCGGGCGCGATCCTCGGGGCCCGTGCGACGTCCTCGACCTCTGGGGCCGGCGAGGCGACCTCGACCGTTGAAGTCGGCGCGACGACCTCGGCGGTCGGCGCCGGCGCTGGGGCGACGGGGGCCATCAGCGCGGCCTCGGCGTCGGGCGCGGCGGAAGCCGCTCCGGGGGGGCCGGTCTCCACAGGGCGCGCCTCGGAGGGCACCCGGTCCCGGTCCTCGGCCCCGAGCGACAGCGCCGCCAGCGCCGCTGCGCTGAGCGTCGCGCCGACCAGAAATCCGGAGAAGAACCCGCCGGGAACGCCCTTCGCGCCGCTCCGCCCCGCGCCGGTCGCCGCGGTCTCCGCTTGCGCCATCCGATCGTTCATCCTCGCGACCTCTGCTCGCCCGACGCGCTGCGCCGCCTTGACGACGCGCGCGCGCTCGCGCCATCCTTAAGGCCTATAGTTCGCCCGGCCAACCGGCCCGCGCCCTGCGACGACGCCTCGCCGCCGCGCCCGGGCCCGCGGTCGATGCGGGGTCCCGCATCCTCCGCGCGCGCGGTCGCGCATCTCCGGAGCCGCAAGGCCGATGATCCTGCTGATCGACAACTACGACAGCTTCACCTACAACCTCGTCCACTATCTTGGAGAGCTCGGAGCCGAGACGGTCGTGCGCCGCAACGACGAACTGACCGTCGAGGAGGCGCTCGCGACCGCGCCGGACGCCGTCGTGCTCTCGCCCGGCCCCTGCGACCCCGACCGCGCGGGCATCTGCCTGCCCCTTGCGCGCGCCTGCGCCTTGTCGCGCATGCCGCTGCTCGGCGTCTGCCTCGGCCATCAGACCATCGGACAGGCCTTCGGCGGCGAAGTTCGGCGCTGCCGCGAAGTGCTCCACGGCAAGCTGAGCGCGATCCGCCATGACGGAACCGGCCTGTTCGCCGGGCTGCCGCAGGACATGCGCGTGACCCGCTATCACAGTCTCGACGTGGCGCGCGACAGCCTGCCCGCCTGCCTGCGGGCCACCGCCGAGACCGGGAGCGGCGTGATCATGGGGCTCGCGCATCGCGACCTGCCGATCCACGGCGTCCAGTTCCACCCCGAATCCATCGCCTCCGAGCACGGCAAGGCGCTGCTGAAGAACTTTCTCGATCTCGCGGAGGCCGCCTGATGCAGGACGCAGCGTCGATCGCGGAGAGCGCGCCGGCCCCGGACATGCGCGCGCTGATCGGGCGCGCCGCCGAAGGCCCGCTCACCCGCGCCGAAGCCGAGGCAGCCTTCGCCATCATCATGACCGGCGAGGCGACGCCGGTGCAGATCGCGGGCTTCCTGATGGCGCTGCGCGGGCGCGGCGAAGCGGTCGACGAGATCGCCGCCGCCGCGAGCGTCATGCGCGCGCGCTGCGTGAAGGTGCGCGCGCCCGAAGGCGCGATCGACATCGTCGGGACGGGCGGCGACGGCAGGGGCACCCTCAACATCTCGACCGCCGCCGCCTTCGCCGTCGCCGGCGCCGGCGTGCCTGTCGCCAAGCACGGCAATCGCGCGCTGTCGTCGCGGTCGGGCGCGGCGGACGCGCTGGGCGAGCTCGGCGTGCAGGTGATGGTCGGCGCCGAGGTGGTCGAGCGGGCCATCGAGCAGGCCGGGATCGGCTTCATGATGGCGCCGATGCACCATCCCGCGATGCGCTTCGTGCAGCCGGTGCGCGTCGAACTCGGCGCGCGCACGATCTTCAACATCCTCGGGCCGCTCACCAATCCCGCCGGGGTCAAGCGCCAGCTGACAGGCGCCTACGCCCTGTCGCTGCTGCGCCCGATGGCCGAGACGCTGCGCGCGCTCGGCTCGGAGAAAGCCTGGCTCGTGCATGGCGCCGACGGCTCCGACGAGCTTTCGATCTGCGGTCCGACTGCGGTGGTGCAGCTCGACGCGGGCGCAGTCACAGATTTCGAGGTGTCGCCGGAACTCGCCGGCCTGCCGGTCCACCCCTTCGAGGAGATCGTCGGCGGAAGCCCGGCGCAGAACGCGCGCGCCCTTCGCGGGCTGCTCGAAGGCGAGAAATCCGCCTATCGCGACGCGGCGCTTCTGAACGCGGCGGCGGCGCTGATCGTCGCCGACCGCGCCGCCGACCTCGCCGAAGGCGCGGCGATGGCCGCCGAGAGCATCGACTCGGGGCGCGCGCTGGAGGCGGTGCGCGGCCTGGCCCGCGTCAGTTCGGGCGCGGCGTGAGCCGGCCGGCTCCCCCCTATACGCTCGCGGCGACGAGTTGCGGGCGGCGCGACCTGCTCGCCCGCACGCTCGGCTCGCTGCTGCTCCCCCTCGACCGCGCGGCGGAGGCGGTCGTCGCCCGCGTCGCACCGGGCGCGCGGGTGCTGCTCAATCCGGGCCGGCTCGGGCAGATGGCCTCGCTCGACCAGCTCGACGGCGAGATCGACACGCCGCTCGCCTTCCATTGCGAAGACGACTGGGAGTTCACCCGCGACGGCTTCATCGCGGAGTCCTGGGCGCTGCTGGCGGCGTTCCCCGAGATCAGCCTCGTCACCCTGCGCCCGCGCGCCGAGCCCAACCCGCCGGTGCGCGACGCGCCGGAACGCGCGCTCGGGGAGCTGCGCTGGTTCCGCGCCGACCCCGTCGCGCATCCGGAGTATTTCTGCCATTCGTTCAATCCGGGCCTGCGCCGGACGGACGACGCCCGCCGCTTCCCGCCCTTCTCGGCGCTCGGGGCGGAGGAAGATGAGAGCTGGGCCTTCAACAAGGCCGGCTTCGCCAAGGCCTATGTCGCCGAGCCCGCCGTGCGGCATATCGGCGAGGCGCGCCATCTCGACGATCCGACGCGGCCGCGCCGCGCCCGCGGCCTCGCCGCGCGGCTCCTGCGCCCGGCGCGCAAGCGCGCCAAGCGGATCGCGCGCGCGTTCGGCGCCGGGCGATGAGCCCGGGCCCGGCGCCCGTCTCCTGCTACATCCGCGCCCTGAACGAGGAGCGGATGATCGGTCGCGTTATCGAGGCGGCGCGCGCGGCGGTCGCCGAGGTGGTCGTGCTCGACAGCGGCTCGACCGACCGGACCTGCGAGATCGCCCGCGCCGCCGGGGCCCGGGTGATCGCGCAGCCCTGGCTGGGAAACGGCCGCCAGAAGCGGGCGGCGGAGGACGCCTGCGCGCATGACTGGCTGCTCGACCTCGACGCCGACGAGGTTGTGACGGACGAATTGGCCGCCGAAATCCGCGCCCTGTTCGCCGACGGGCCGCCCGCGCATGCCGTCTTCGAGCTTCGCCTGCTGACGCAGCCGCCTTTCGGGCGGCGCTGGGAGCGCGCGGCGGTCGCGTGGCGGCGCAAGCTCTACGACCGGCGCGCGCTGCGCATGCCCGACCATGCCGCTTGGGACCAGCTCGAACCTCCGCGGGGCATGAAGATCGGGCGGCTGCGCGGCGCGCTCGCGCATCATTCGTTCCGCGACGTCGAACAGTTCGTGGCCAAGCTCAACCGCGTCTCCTCGGTGCGCGCGACCGAGACGCGGCTGCGGCCATTCTGGTCGGTCGCGCTGCGCGTGGTCGCGGCGCCGCCGGTCTATTTCCTCAAGCACTGGCTGCAGCGCGGCCTCTGGCGCGAGGGGCTCTACGGCTTCGCGATCGCCGGGGCCTCGGCCTTCGGGCGATGGCTGCGCGACGTGAAGATGCTCGAACGCCACTACGCGCGCCGCAGGGACGACCGGTGAGCCTTCCGCGCGCGCTGATCGCGACACAGTGCTTCCCGCCCCGGATCGGCGGCGTCGAGACCCTGATGGCCGAGTTCGCGCGCGCGCTGGGGCGGGCCGGCTGGGCGGTGGAAGTGCTCGCGGACGGGCCGGGGCCGGACGAGCGCTGGCCGGACGGCGCGACGGTGACCCGTCGTCGCGGCTTCAAGCCGCTGCGGCGCTGGCTGAAGGCGCGGGCGCTGCGGGCCCGGCTCGCCGCCGTCGCGGCGGAGCGGGGGGCGGCGGGCGCTGCGCCCGCGCCGCTGCTGGTGGCCGACAGCTGGAAGAGCCTCGAACTGCTCGCTCCGGGCGCGGCGGAGCGGGCGGGGGCGCGGGTGCTGTGCCTCGCGCACGGGATGGAGATCCCGGCGCGCCCTTCCGCGCGCAAGGCGCGGCGGATGCGCTCGGCCTTCGCCAAGGCGACGGCTGTGGTCGCGAACTCGGCCTTCACCGCGGCGCGGGTCGCGCCGCACGTTCCCTACCGCCGCGTCGAGGTCGTGGCGCCGGGGGTCGCGGCCCCGCCCGAGCCCGACGAGGCGGCGCGCGCGGCGCTCGCGGCGCTGGTCGGGGCGGGGCGCCCGCTGATCGCGACGCTCGCCCGGCTGGAGCCGCGCAAGGGCGTAGACATGACCCTGCGCGCGGTCGCCGTCCTCGCTGCGCGCCATCCCGGGCTGGTCTATGCGATCGCGGGCGACGGGCCCGACCTCGAGCGCCTGCGCGCGCTCGCCGCGGCGCTCGGAGTGGAGGCGCGCGCGCGGTTTCTCGGGCGGGTGGACGACGGGCTCAAGGCGGCGCTGTTGTCGGAGGCCGACCTGTTCTGCATGCCGGCGCGCCGCGAGGGCGACTCGGTCGAGGGCTTCGGCCTCGCCGTTCTCGAAGCCGGCTGGTTCGGGACGCCAGCGCTCGGCGGCGCGGGCGGGGGCATGACGGATGCGATCGAGGACGGCGAGACCGGGCTGCTGTGCGACGGCTCGGATGCTGACGCCGTCGCGGACGCGCTGGGGCGGCTTCTCGACGACGCGAAGCTGCGCCGCCGGCTGGGCGCGGCGGCCCGCGGGCGCGCGCGGGCCTGCGGCTGGGACGCGACGCTGCCGCGATATCTCGCCTGCGTCGGACTCGGCTAGAGCGCAGATCGACGCGAGAGAAACCATTCCTAACCCGTTACCTTTGTTTCTAAAGGGGAACTTTTGGTCAATTGTGGCCCCGAGGTCGGTCTGCGCTCAAGGGCGGGGGCGGGGATGCGTCGGCCGGGCCGGGGGCGCCGCGTCGCAGGGGGCCGGGGGCGATTGCCCTGCGACCTTCGATCTGCCAGCACTCGGTGGACCGCACCACCGGGAGACCCGCTCATGAAACGTCGCGATTTCCTCCGCACCGCAGGCGCCGCCGCCGCCGGCGGAACGGCGCTCGCCGCCCCCGCCCTCGCCCAGTCCGCGGCCAAGGTCACTCTGGTCGGAGCGTTTCCGCGCGGCTTTCCCGGCGTCGGCGTCAACGCCGAGCGGCTCGCCGCGCGGCTGACGGCGCTGTCGGACGGCAAGCTGGAAGTGGCCTATTTCGGCGGCGGCGAACTGGTGCCGCCCTTCGGCGTGTTCGACGCGGTCTCGAGCGGGGCGGCGCAGTTCGGCCACACCGCCTCCTACTACGCCGTCGGGCAGGTTCGCGCGACGATGTACTTCACGACCTTTCCCTATGCGCTGATGCAGGAGGAACTGTCGGGCTGGATCCATTACGGCGGCGGGCAGGCGCTGTGGGACGAGGCCTATGCGCCCCATGGCGTGAAGCCGTTCTACGCCGGCGGGTCGGGCGCGCAGGCGGGCGGGTGGTTCCGCAAGCCGATCGCCAGCCTCGACGATCTGCAGGGCCTCAAGATGCGCATCGGCGGGCTCGGCGGCGACGTGATGAAGAAGGTCGGCGTCTCGACCATCCTCACCCCGCCGGCCGAGATCTTCTCCTCGCTGCAATCGGGCGTGGTGGACGCCGCCGAATTCGTCGGGCCGTGGAACGACCTTGCGCTCGGGCTCTATCAGATCGCGCCCTATTACTACCTGCCGGCGTTCCACGAGCCGGGCGCGGCGCTGGAATGCATCGTCAATCTCGACTTCTACGAGAATCTCTCGCCATGGCTGAAAACGGTGGTCGCGACCGCCGCTTCGGCCACGGCGGACGAGACCTACGCCGATTTCCGGTATCACAACACGCGGGTGCTGAAGGACCTCGTCGGGCGCGGGGCCATCGTCTCGGCCTTCCCCGCCGACGTGACGGCGGCGCTCGGCGCGGCGGCCAAGGAGGTGATCGCGGCCTATCCGCAGGGCGATCCGATGTGCGAGAAGATCCACCCGGTCTATTTCGACTATGTGCGCGACTGCGCGGCCTATGGCGCGGCGGTCGAGGGACGCGCCTATGCCGAGCGCGCGGCGGTCTGGGGCGTCTGACGCCACAAATCCGCCGCTTCGCCGGCTATGGTGCGACGTGATGAGCGCCCTGCGCGCGCCGCACCGCATCTTGGAGACGACCATGCCCGCCCGCCGCGCCCGTTCAGCGCTTAGCCCGCCGCTCGCCGCGATCGCCCTCCTCGCGACGGCGGGCCTGGGTTTCGGCGCGGCGCTTTCGGCTTCGGCCGAGGAGGGATGGTTCGTCACCGCCGCCGGCGCGCGGATCGAGACGCCGGCGCTGGCGAAGCTCGACTGCGCGGCGATGCGCGCGGTGCTCGACGCGATTGACGCGAGCGGATATCGCGCCGGCGCGCCGGAACCTCATGACGCGGCCGACGCGGCGCTGTTCGAGTACGAGAACCGCCTCTCCGCCGGCTACTACGCCGACTGCGTGCGCGCCCATGCCGAGGACGCCGCGCCGCAGGCCGCCTTCGCCGCCGGCTACGAGACGGCGGGGCAATGATGCGCGGGCCGGCGTTGACGCTCTGGACCGCCGTCGCGGTTCTGCTCGCGGACCGGCTGAGCAAATGGGCGGTGGTGGAGGCGATGGGCCTGCGCGAGCGGCTCGCCATCGACGTCGCGCCGGGTTTCGTCTCGCTGAGGATGGCGTGGAACCGCGGGGTGAATTTCGGCCTGTTCGCCGACGACGCGCCGGCCCTGCGCTTCGGCCTCGCCGGGCTCGCGGTCGCGATCAGCGCGGTGGTGGCGATCTGGGCGCTGCGCCGGCGCGAGCGGCTGTTCGGCTTCGGCGCGGGGATGCTGATCGGCGGCGCGCTCGGCAACGCATGGGACCGGGTGGCCTATGGCGCGGTCGCCGACTTCCTCAACGTGACCTGCTGCGGGATCGACAACCCCTACGCCTTCAACATCGCAGACGTCGCGATCTTCGCCGGCGCGTTCGCGCTGATCCTGGCCCCGGCGCCGGGAGAGGCGTCCGATCCCGCCGCGGAGCCCCGACGCTGATCGCCGGCGCGCGGCCCGTTGCCGGGCCCGCGCGCTTCGTGCGACAAGCCCGGGTCAGGCGATCTCGCAAGGAGCTTTCGATGCGCTCAAGGCCCTATCTCGGCGCGGCCCTCGCCGCAGCGGTCGCGACGGCGTCGGGATGCACGGTCGGCTCGGCCGACGGGCTGGGGTTGCGGCCGGCGCCGCCCGACGAATTCCTGGTGGTCGAGCGCCGCCCGCTGGAGCGGCCCTCCAATATGATGTCGCTGCCGTTGCCGCGCCCCGGGGCGCGCAGCCCGCTCGAGCCCGACCCGCAGCGCGACGCGCAGGCCGCCCTCGCCGGGCCGGTCGCCGCCGCCACGGACGGGACAGCCCCGGTCGGGGCCGCGCGGGAGGGGGCCGCGCCGGAGGGTGCCGCGCGCGCCGACGCGCCGCCGGCGACGCCTGCGCAGCAAAGCGCCGCCGAGCAGGCGCTGGTCGCCGGCGCCGGACCCGCCGATCCGGCGATCCGCGAGACGCTGGCGCAGGAGGTCTTCGTGCCTGAGCGGCGGTTCGGCCTCGACAGTCTGTTCGGCGTGAAGATCGTGCAGGACCCGCGCGACGAGGCCCGGCGCGTCCAGCCGACGCCCGAATCCGAGCGGCTGCTGACCGAAGGCCTGCCCGCGCCCGTCCGCCCGCCCGAGCCGCCGGCGGAGTGATCCCCGCGTCAGCCGACGCGGCGCAGTTGCGCCGCGCGCTCGGGCGACAGCCAGCGCGCCTGCGCCGCGACGATGGGCAGGAAAGCGGCGCCGGCGCGCGCCGCCTCGGCCACGACGGCGCCGACCGAGGCCGCCGCGCGCGCCGCCGCCTCGGCGGACGCCGCCCCGTCGAGCAGATGCGCCAGCAGCAGCGCCGAACACATGTCGCCCGCGCCCGCCGCGCGGTGGGGGACGAGCGGCGTCTCGGCAAGCCACGCGCCCGCGCCGTCGACCGCGAGCACCCCGGTCGCGCCGGGGGAGGCGGGGGCGCTGGTGACGAACACGGTCGCAGGCCCCATCGCGCGCAGCGCCTGCGCGGCGGCGACGCATCCCTCGAGCGTCGCGACGTCGCGCCCGGTCAGCCATCCCAGCTCGAAACGGTTCGGCGCCGCGACCTGCGCGATTTTCAGCCCGCGCGCGAGATACGCCTCGCCCACCGCCTCGGGCAGATAGAGCCCCGGCCCGTCGTCGCCGAGCACAGGATCGAGAAAGCGCAGCGCCGGCGCCGCGCAGGCCTCGGCGAGGTCGAAGGCGACCGACGCGGCCTCCGCCGAGCCGAGATAGCCCAGCAGAACCGCCGCGACCTGCGCCAGCCCGCCATGCGCCCGCACCCCTTCGCCGAGCGCCGAGATCTCGGCGGCGGGAAGGCGTCGGCCCCGCATGCCGGGCGTCGCGGCATGGGCGCTCAGCAGCGTCGTGGGAAGCGCCCAGACGTCGAAACCCAGCCGCTGCAGCGGAAACGTCGCCGCCTGCGCGCCGACGCTTCCCCAGACCACCTGCGACTGGATCGACAGAACCGCCGGCATCGCCCGCCCCTTCCGTTGCGCTGGAGGCTCTATCCACCGAGGGGACGCGGCCTGCAAGGCGGCGCGGCGTTTGACAATCGCCGCGCCTGAGGCCAAGCAGCGCTGCGGCGCGTCAAGGCTGCGGGGGAGCGCGGGATGGGGTTCAGATGCGGCATCGTCGGGCTGCCCAATGTCGGCAAGTCCACGCTGTTCAATGCGCTGACGCGCACAGCCGCCGCGCAGGCGGCGAATTTTCCCTTCTGCACCATCGAGCCGAACATCGGCGAAGTATCGGTGCCCGATCCGCGTCTGGAGACGCTCGCGAAGCTCGCCGGCAGCAAGGCGATCATTCCGACGCGGCTGACCTTCGTCGACATCGCGGGGCTCGTGAAAGGCGCCTCGCGCGGCGAGGGCCTCGGCAACCAGTTCCTCGCCAACATCCGCGAAGTCGATGCGGTCGCCCATGTGCTGCGCTGCTTCGAGGATGACGACGTCACCCATGTCGAGGGCCGCGTGGACCCGATCGCCGACGCCGAGACCATCGAGACCGAGCTGATGCTCGCCGATCTCGACAGCGTCGACCGCCGGCTCGCCAATCTCGCGCGCAAGCTGCGCGGCGGCGACAAGGAGGCCGCCCAGCAGGACCGGCTGCTTCGGCTCGCCAAGGTCGAGCTCGACGCGGGGCGGCCCGCCCGGCGCGCGAAGGTCGACGCCGAGGATGCGGTCATGTGGGCGACGCTTGGGCTGCTGACCGCCAAGCCCGTGCTCTATGTCTGCAATGTCGAGGAGGCGTCGGCGGCGACCGGGAACGCGCAATCGGCCAAGGTCGCCGCGATGGCCGAGGCCGAAGGCGCCGCCTGCGTCGTCATCTCGGCGGCCATCGAGGAGGAGATCGCGCAGCTCGACGACGCCGAGCGCGCGGAGTTCCTCGCCGAGCTCGGGCTGGCCGAGGCCGGGCTCGACCGGCTGATCCGCGCCGGCTACGACCTGCTGCATCTGGTGACCTATTTCACCGTCGGCCCGAAAGAGGCGCGCGCCTGGACCATCGAACGCGGCACAAGGGCGCCGCAGGCCGCGGGGGTGATCCATGGCGATTTCGAGCGCGGCTTCATCCGCGCCGAGACCATCGCCTATGAAGACTATGTCGCTGGCGGGGGCGAGCAGGGCGCGAAGGAGGCGGGCAAGTTCCGCCTCGAGGGCAAGGAGTATGTGGTGCAGGACGGCGACGTGCTGCATTTCCGTTTCAACACGTGACGTATTCTCGGGTTTTTGTGGCGCGACGCCGCGGCGCGGCGTAGGACTCGGGCGTCCGCCGAGGAGCGACGCCCGTGACCGACGCCGCCGCCATCCGATCCCCCGCCCCCGTGCTCGTCTTCGGCGCGAGCGGCTATGTGGGCCGCCATCTCGTTCCGCGCCTGCTGGCCGAGGGCCATCGCGTGCGCGCGGCGGCGCGGCGGCTGCGGGCGCTGGAGGCCGAGGGATGGTCGGGCGCGGAGCTGGCGCGCGCCGACGCGCTCAAGCCCGAGACGCTGCGCGCGGCGCTCGAAGAGGTCGAGGTCGCCTATTACCTCGTCCATTCGATGGGGGCGGGGCCGGATTTCCCGGCGCTCGACCGCGAGGCGGCGCGGAACTTCGCCGAGGCCGCCGCCGCCTGCGGCGTCAAGCGCATCCTCTATCTGGGCGGGCTGTCGCCGCCCGACGCGGACAGCGCGCATCTGGTGTCGCGTCGCGAGACGGGCGAGATCCTGCGCGAAGGCGCGGTCCCGGTCACCGAGTTGCGGGCGGGGATCATCGTCGGCCCCGGCTCGGCGGCCTTCGAGGTGATGCGCGATCTGGTGGCGCATCTGCCGATCATGGTGTCGCCGCGCTGGATCCGCTCGAAATCGCCGCCCATCGCGCTCGACGACCTGCTCGGCTATATGATGGCGCTCCCCTGGATCCCCGAGGCCGCCGGCGAAGTGCTCGACGCGGCGGGCCCCGAGTCGCTCAGCTATGACGACATGATGCGCCGGCTCGCGCGGCTGCTGGGCAAGCCGCCGCGCATCATCATTCCCGTTCCCGTCCTCACGCCGAAGATGTCGGCCTACTGGATGGAGCTGGTGACCTCGGTTCCCGCCAATGTCGGCCGGGCGCTGATCATGGGGCTCAAGCATGATTTCAGCGCCGACGACCGCCGCCTGCGCGAACTCGCGCCGCGCCCGTTGATGGATTTCGACGCGGCGGTGGCCAAGGTGTTCGAGGACGAGCAGAAGATCACCGTCACCGACCGCTGGCGCGAAGGGGCGTTCGAACTGCGGGGGGGCCGCCACGATGTGAGCTTTTACGGCGTGGCGCTGATGCGGACTGCTAAGGCCGACGCCCCGCCCGAGGCGCTGTGGGCGGCGCTGGAGGAGTTCGGGTCGCAGAGCCGGGGCTATCTCCACATGAACTGGGTCTGGGATTTCCGCGCCTGGATCGACCGTCGCTTCGGCGGAGCGACCGCGGCGCGCAGGCCCGACGGCCAACCGCCCCGCGTCGGCGACCGCTTCGATTTCTGGCGGGTTCTGGCCGTGGAGAAGCCGAAACGGCTGACGCTCTATTCGCTGCTCAAGGCGCCCGGCGCGGGCGGGTTCGAGCTCGAAGTCGAGCCCGATGGGGCGGGGTCGCGGCTGGCGGCCACCATCCATTGGCACCCTGAAGCGTTCAAGGGGCTGTTCTACTGGTTCCTGCTGTGGCCGCCGCACGCCTTCGTGCTGTCCGGCATGGCGCGGGCGGTCGCGCGGCGGGCCGAGGAGATCGCGCGCGAGAGCCGGGGCGCCGCAGCGCCCCGGCCCGGTCAGAACGCTTCGGCGAGTTCGGCGGCGGCGTCGCCGTAATTGGTCTCAAGGCGCTTCTTCATCTTGCGCAGCGCCTGCGCTTCGAGCTGGCGCACGCGCTCCTTCGACAGCTTGAGCTTGACGCCGAGGCTCTCCAGCGTCTCCGGCTCGTCCGACAGCTTGCGCGCGATGATGATCATGCGC
Source organism: Rubrimonas sp. (assembly GCF_036788415.1). Taxonomy (NCBI): domain Bacteria; kingdom Pseudomonadati; phylum Pseudomonadota; class Alphaproteobacteria; order Rhodobacterales; family Paracoccaceae; genus Rubrimonas; species Rubrimonas sp. The sequence goes on from NZ_DAIQNN010000029.1 coordinate 15,243, forward strand.
TCGCGATCCGTCAGCGCGCGGAAGGCGTCCGAAAGCCACGCCCGCGCGGTTCCCAGATCGCTGTCGCGCGACACGGCCTCCAGCGGCGTCGGACCGTCATCCTCAAGCGTCTCGACCCATTCGCGGCCCTCTTCGCCCGCCTGCTGCGCGTTCAGCGAGAAATCCGCGCCGGCGAGCCGCGCCTCCATCATCTCCACGTCGCGCAGCGGGCAGCCGAGTTCTGCGGCGATCTCCTCGCGGATCTCGTGCGAGGTGAAGAGGTCGAATTCGACGCCCTTCTCGCGCTCGAGCTTCGCGCGGACGCGGCGCATGTTGAAGAAGAGCGATTTCTGCGACGATGTCGAGCCGGTGCGCACCAGCGACCAGTTGCGCATCACATAGTCCTGGATCGACGCCTTGATCCACCAGACGGCGTAGGTGCTGAAGCGCACGCCGCGGTCGGGGTCGAATTTCGAGGCGGCCTTCATCAGCCCGACGCCGGCTTCCTGGATGAGGTCGTTCATCGAGGCGCCGTAGCGGCGGTATTTCGAGGCCATCGAGATGGCGAGACGCATGTAGGCCGTCACGAGGCGGTGCAGCGCCTGTTCGTCGCCTTCGTCGCGCCAGGCGCGGGCGAGCGCAAGCTCGGTCTCCGCGTCGAGCAGCTCCGCGCTCATCGCCTTGTGGGCGACCGATCCGACTGTGCGCGTCATCCCGTTGTTCATGCCGAACTCCGTTTCCCTGTTGCGCCATCCCTGCGGAACCTGTCTGGTCCCGTCTCTGGTGCATTTTACGGCCTACGACCTTGGTCGGATCACGGGAACATGCCCGAAACGAACTATTTCGATTCCGGCGCCTTCCGGCGCGCGCTGGCGCTGGGCGGGGCGCGGTCGGGGAAAAGCGCTTTCGCGGAACGGCTTGCGCGCGGCTGCGGCGTCGAGAAGGTCTATCTCGCCACCGCCGAGCCGGGCGACGCGGAGATGGCGACTCGCATCGCGAAGCACCGCGAGATTCGCGGGGACGACTGGCTGACAGTCGAGACGCCGCGCGATCTCGTGTCGCAGTTGCAGATCGAAGACCGACCGGACCGGGTGATTCTCGTCGACTGCCTGACCTTGTGGCTGTCCAACCGCCTGCTCGACGGCGCCGACCCTGAAGCCGACGCCGCGGCGCTCTGCGCGACGCTGGAGCGGATGGCGGCGCGGGTGGTTCTGGCGTCGAACGAGGTCGGGCTCGGGCTGGTGCCCGAAACGCCGCTCGGTCGCGTCTTCCGGGACGCGCAGGGACGGCTCAACCAGCGCGTGGCGGCGGTCTGCGATCTGGCGGTGTTCATGGCGGCGGGGCTGCCGATGACGCTGAAGGCCCCGCGATGACGGCGCTGCGCTGGTGGTGGGTGCGCCATGCGCCGACCGGCGCGCAGGGCGCGATCGGCTGGACCGATCTCGCCGCGGACCTTTCGGATGCGGCGGCGCTCGGCCGGCTGGCGGCGGCGCTGCCGTACGCGCCGGTGCTGAGCTCCGATCTGGCGCGCGCGCGAACGACGGCGGAGCGGCTCGCGGGCGGGCGGCCGCTCGCCCCGCCCGATCCCGGACTGCGTGAGCTGCATTTCGGCGACTGGGAGGGGCGCGGCTTCGACGCCATCGCCAGGAGCCATCCCGCGGAGAGCCGCGCCTTCTGGGAGGCGCCCGGCCCATCGCGCGCCCCGGGCGGCGAGAGCTTCGACGATCTGGCGGCGCGCGTCGCGGCGACGGTCGCCCGCGTCAACGCCGAGATGGGAACCGGCGACGTGATCGCGGTCGCGCATATGGGCTCGATCATGGCGGCGCTGGCGCAGGCGGCGGGGTTGTCGGCGGCGCAGGCGCTGCGCTTCTCCATCGCGCCGCTGTCCCTGACGCGGCTCGATTGGCTGCCCGACGCGCGGGCATGGCGGGTCGGCGCGGTCAACCTGACGCCCTGAGGCGGCGCGAAGGGTCGGCCGCACATCCGTGCGGGGGCCTCACTCGGCCATGATCTGCTCGTAGGCGGCGTTGATGCGCGCCAGCCGCGCCGTGGCGAGCTTGATCGCCTCCTCCGGCAGGCCGCGCGCGATCATCCTGTCGGGATGGGTTTCGCGCACCAAGGCCCGCCAGCGCGCCCGCGCGGTCGCGGGGTCGGCGCCGGGGGGCAGGCCGAGCACCGCCCATGGGTCGCGCTCGGGGGCGTAGGCGGCGCGCAGCCGCTCGAACTCCGCCCGCGGCACGCCGAAGATCTCGGCGCAGCGGCCCAGAAACGCGTCCTCCGCCTCGTGATAGGCGCCGTCGGCGAGCGCGATGTGGAAAAGGCCGTCGAGCAGGTCCGACAGCGTCGCCGAGCCGGGGCCGAACATGCGGGCGATCTGCGCCGCATAGGTCTCGAAGCCCGCCACGTCGCGGCGGGCGCTGTCGAACAGCATCGCGGCGCTCCGCTCGGACGCCCTCGGGATGGTGAAGACTTCGCGGAAGGCCGCGACTTCGTCGCGCGTCACCCGCCCGTCGGCCTTGGCCATCTTCGCGCCCAGCGCGATCACGGCGATGGTGAAGGCGACGCGGCGCTGCGGCGGGGTCGACAGCCGCTCCAGCACCGCCGACAGCTTCTCGCCGCGCGCCAGCGCCTGCGCGGCGTCCGCGATGCGCCTCCAGATCGACATCGACGCCTCCCCCGACCCGCTTGAGCCTAAAGGAGTTTCTGCATCAGCACCAGATCGAGCCAGCGCCCGAACTTGCGCCCGACCTGCGGCATCCGCCCGATCTCGGCGAAGCCGTGCCGGCCATGCAGGGCGATGGAGGCGTCGTTCTCGGAGCCGATGGCGGCGACCAGCGCATGGACCGCATGCAGCCGCGCCCGCGCCTCTAGCGCCGTCAGGATCGCGCCCCCCACATTGCGCCTCCGATGCGGTTCGGCGACGTAGAGCGACAGCTCCGCCGTGTGTCGATAGGCGCCGTAGGGGCGGAACGGCCCGAGCGCGCCATAGCCCGCGAGCGCGCCCGCCCGCTCCGCCGCGAGCACCGGATAGCCGGCGGCGCGGCGGGTCTCGAACCAGTCCGCCACCTGCGCGTCGTCCTGCGGGGTCAGCGCCCACGAGGCCGTTCCGGCGAGGATCTCCGCGTTCAGGATCGCCGCGACCTGCGGCAGGTCGCGCGGCTGCGCGTCGCGGATCGCGATGTCGTCCATGGCGGGCCCCCGTTCGCGCGCCGCAGATCGCGCGCAGATCGCGCCGTAGATCGCGCCGGGGGCGCGCGCGCGTCCATGCGCACGATCAAGGCGCCATTTCCGCCGCCGCCGCGCCCGCGTAAACCTCTATGGGCGAACAGGAGGGAACGGGCATGAGCGCAGGCGCGTGGGACTTCTGGATCGACCGCGGCGGCACCTTCACCGACATCGTCGCCCGCGACCCCGAGGGGCGTCTCCACACCGCAAAGCTGCTCTCGGAGAACCCCGAACGCTATTCGGACGCGGCGCTTCAGGGCATCCGCGACTTTCTCGGCCTCGCGCATGACGCCGCGATCCCCAGCGCGCGGGTGAACGCCGTCAAGATGGGCACCACCGTCGCCACCAACGCGCTGCTGGAACGCAAGGGCGAGCCTACCGTGCTGGTCACGACGCGCGGCCTCGCCGACCAACTGCGGCTGGCCTACCAGAACCGCCCGCGCCTCTTCGACCGCGAGATCGTCCTGCCGGAACTCCTCCACACGCGCGTGATCGAAGCGGACGAGCGCGTGCGCGCGGACGGGACGGTCGAGCGCCCGCTCGACGAGGCGGCCCTGCGCGCCGAGCTTCAGGCGGCGCGCGCAGCCGGCTTCGACAGTGTCGCGATCCTGTTCATCCATGGCTGGCGGCATTCGGCGCATGAGAAGCGCGCCGCGGCGCTGGCGCGGGAGGCGGGATTCGCGCAGGTCTCGGTCAGCCACGAGGTCTCGCCGCTGATGAAGATGGTCGGGCGCGGCGACACCACCGTGGTCGACGCCTATCTCTCGCCGATCCTGCGCCGCTACGTCGATCGCGTCGCGAGCGCCTTCGAGGGCGACGCGACGGGCAAGCTGATGTTCATGCAGTCCGCCGGCGGGCTGACCGACGCGCGGCTCTTCCAGGGTAAGGACGCGATCCTGTCGGGGCCCGCGGGCGGCGTGGTGGGGGCCGCGCGCGTGTCGCAGATCGCGGGCTTCGACCAGATGATCGGCTTCGACATGGGCGGCACCTCCACCGACGTCTGCCACTATGCGGGCGAATTCGAGCGGGTGCTGCACACGGAGGTCGCGGGTGTGCGGATGCGCGCGCCGATGATGCACATTCACACGGTCGCCGCCGGCGGCGGGTCGCTGCTGCTGTGGGATGGGGCGCGGATGCGCGTCGGTCCCGCCAGCGCCGGCGCCGATCCCGGCCCCGCCTGCTACGGACGCGGCGGCCCGCTCGCTCTCACCGACGCCAATGTCGTCACCGGTCGGCTGCGGCCCGAATTCTTCCCCGCGATCTTCGGACCCGACGGCGACCGGTCGCTGGACGCCGAGGCCGCCCGCGCCGCCTTCGCCGCCCGCTCCGCCGAGATCGGGCTCAGCCCCGAACAGGTCGCCGAAGGCTATCTCCGCATCGCCGCCGAGCAGATGGCCAATGCGATCAAGACCATCTCGGTGCAGCGCGGGCACGACGTCACCGAATACTGCCTGACCGTGTTCGGCGGCGCCGGGGCGCAATTCGCCTGCGCGGTCGCCGACGCGCTGGGGATGGAGACCTGCCTGATCCATCCGATGGCCTCGCTGCTCTCGGCCTACGGGATGGGGCTCGCCGAAATCCGCGCGAGCCGCCAGCAGGCGGTCGAGACGGCGTTCGACGCCGATGGGCTGGCGCAGGCGCGCGCGGCGCTCGACGCGCTGGAGGCGCAGGCGCGGGCGGAGGTGTCGGCGCAGGGCGTCGCCCCGGAGGCGATTGCGGCGACCCGCGCGCTGCTGCTGAAACTCGCCGGGACCGACACGGCGCTCCCTGTGACGGAGGCCGGGGCCGCGGCGATGCGAGACGCTTTCGCCGCGGCCCATCGCGCCCGTTTCGGCTTCGCGCCCGACGCGGCGGCGGCTCTCGTGATCGAGGCGGTCTCGGCCGAAGCGGTCGGCGCGGCCGCCGACCTCGCCGAGCCCGAGCGCCCCCTCGCCGAGCGCCCCGAGGCGGAAGTCGAGACGGCGCTCGTCGCGCCGCTCCACATCGAGGGCGGCTGGACCGACGCGCGGTTCGTTCTGCGCGCGGCGATGCGCCCCGGCGACCGGCTCAGCGGACCCGCCGTGCTGGTCGAGCCGCACACCGCGATCCTCGTCGCGCCGGGCTGGCGGGCCGAGATGAGCGCGCGCGACCATGTCGTGATGCGCCGCGTCGAGCGCCGCGCCGACCGCCGCGCGCGGCGCGGGCAGGCCGATCCGGTGCTGCTCGAGGTGTTCAACAACCTCTACATGTCGATCGCCGAGCAGATGGGGGCGGTGCTCGAGAACACCGCCGTCTCGATCACCATCAAGGAGCGGCTGGACTTCTCCTGCGCGGTCTTCGACGCGACCGGGGCGCTGGTGGCGAACGCGCCGCACATGCCGGTGCATCTGGGCTCCATGGCGGCCTCGGTGCGCGCGGTGATCGCGCAGAACCCCGACATGCATCCCGGCGACGTCTTCGCGCTCAACGCCCCCTACAATGGCGGCACGCATCTGCCCGACGTCACCGTGGTCGCTCCGGTCTGGGACCATGAAGGGCGCAAGCCCCTGTTCTTCACCGCCGCGCGCGGCCACCACACCGACATCGGCGGGCTGACGCCGGGCTCGATGCCGCCCGACAGCCGGCGCGTCGAGGAGGAGGGGGTGCTCATCGACAATTTCCGCCTCGTCGAGCAAGGCCGCTTCCGCGAGTCCGAACTGCGCGCCCTGCTGACCTCCGCGCCCTTTCCCGCCCGAAATCCAGACGTCAACATCGCCGATCTGCGCGCCCAGATCGCCGCCTGCGAGAAGGGCGCGCGCGAGCTGCGCAAGATGGTCGGCCATTTCGGGATGGAGACGGTCCGCGCCTACATGGCGCATGTGCAGAACAACGCCGAGGCCTGCGTGCGCCGCGCGATCGGCGCGCTGTCGGACGCCTCCTGCGTCTACGACATGGACCCCTCCTATGACGGCGAGGCGCGGCGCATCTGCGTGAGCATCCGCGTGGACCGCGAGGCGGGCGCGGCGACGGTCGATTTCACCGGCACCACGGCCCAACTCGCGACCAACTACAACGCCCCCGAGCCGGTGACGCGCGCCGCGGTCCTCTACGTCTTCCGCCTGCTGGTGGACGACGCGATCCCGATGAACGAGGGGGTGATGAAGCCGCTGCGGGTGATCCTGCCCGAAGGCTCGATGCTGTCGCCGCGCTACCCTGCGGCGGTCATCGCAGGCAATGTCGAGACAAGTCAGGCGGTGACCAACGCGCTGCTGCTGGCGCTGGGCGTGCAGGCGGCGGCGCAGGGCACGATGAACAACACCACCTGGGGCGATGCGACCCGGCAGTACTACGAGACGGTCTGCGGCGGTTCGGGGGCCGGGCGGCGCGCGGATGGGACCGGCCATCCCGGCTGTTCGGGCGTGCACACGCACATGACCAATTCGCGGTTGACCGATCCCGAAGTGCTGGAATGGCGCTATCCGGTCGTGCTGGAGGAGTTCGCGATCCGGGCCGATTCGGGCGGCGAAGGGCGCTGGCGCGGCGGCGACGGCGTGCGCCGGCGCATGCGCTTCCTGGAACCGATGACGCTCGCGATCCTGTCGGGGCACCGGCTGACCCCGCCGCCGGGGCTCGAGGCGGGGGGCGCCGGCGCGCCGGGGCGCGGCACGGTGATTCGCAGCGACGGAAAGCGCGAACCGCTCGCCCCGGCGGACCGGGTCGAGATGGCGGCGGGCGATGTCTGGCTGCTCGAGACGCCGGGGGGCGGCGGGTTCACGCCGCGGTCGTGATCGGGGTCATCCGGCTGCGGTCATCCGGCTGCGGTCATCCGGCTGCGGCGCGGCGCTGTTCGACCGTCGCCGGCTGCGGCTCGCGCAGAACATAGCCGCGGCCCCACACCGTCTCGATGTGGTTCTCGCCGCCGGTGGCCTGGCTGAGCTTCTTGCGCAGCTTGCAGATGAAGACGTCGATGATTTTGAGCTCCGGCTCGTCCATGCCGCCGTAGAGATGGTTGAGGAACATCTCCTTGGTGAGCGTGGTTCCCTTGCGCAGGGAGAGCAGTTCGAGCATCTGATATTCCTTGCCGGTCAGATGCACCGGTTGGCCGCGCACTTCGACGGTCTTGGCGTCGAGATTGACCCGAATTTCCCCGGTCTGGATCACCGACTGCGCATGCCCCTTCGAGCGGCGCACGATGGCGTGGATGCGCGCGATCAGCTCGTCGCGGTTGAACGGCTTTGTGAGATAGTCGTCCGCGCCGAAACCGAAACCCTTGATCTTGTCGTCGGCGCCGTCGAGACCGGAGAGAATCAGCGTCGGCGTGTCGATCTTGCCCAGACGAAGCTTGCGCAGCACTTCGTAGCCGGGCATGTCGGGCAAGTTGAGATCGAGTATGATCAGGTCGTAATCGTAAAGCTTCGCGAGATCGAGGCCTTCTTCCCCGAGGTCCGTCGCATAGACGTTAAAATTCGCCTTGCGCAGCATCGTCTCGATGCTGCGGGCGGTCGACGGATCGTCCTCGATCAGCAGAACGCGCATGGGGTTCCCCCGGGGCTATGTCTCCAACACATGAGACACGATAGCACCCCGGTGGTAAACGAAAACTTACCGTTAATGGCGAAGATGCGACCTTGTTGCACGCCAGGGTTGCAAGCCCGGTTTGGACGGCGCGCTCAGGTCCGCCCGGTCGATCAGTTCGACCGGTAGAGCTGGATGCGCGTCGCGCGGAGCGCGCCGACGCCATGTTCGTGCAGCGCGGCGCGCCAGCTTTCAAGCTCTTCGAGCGTCAGCCCGTAGCGCGCGCAGGCGTCCTCGCTGGAGATGAGCTTCTGCTGGACGGCCGCCACGACGGCGGCCTTGCGGCTGGCGACCCAGCGCTTGGTGTCGCAGGGCGGGAGATCGGACAAGGTCATTCGACCGCGACTGCGCGCCATGACGGGCGCCTCTTCTGGGATACGCATGTGACACTCCACGCGGCAAGCAACTTCACCCACTGCGGGAGCGTCGCGCGGGCCGTTTAAGATGCGATGAACAGGGGACGGCGCGCGCGGCTCCTCGCGGACCGCGCCGGAGACGGCGGATCAGCCGGACGCGGCGGAGGCGGGCGCGCCGACCGGGATCAGAACTTCGTTGCGGCGCAGCGGGCCGGGCGTCCATGGATCGTTGTAATAGGCGAAGATCGGCGGCCCGGAAGGCGCGAGACCCTTCGCCGCCATCCAGCCGCGCAACTCGGCCTCGCGTTCGGCCAGCGCCGCGTCGGTGGCGACGCCCGAGAAGCGCAGGGCGGCCATCCGGGCGGGCGGCGCTTCGCGAAGCGACACCGGCGCGGGGCCCGGCGACGGCAGGGAGTTCAGCTCATGTTCCGACGGCATCACGAAACCGACCGTCCAGCCCTCCGGCCCGCCAGTCTGCACCACAGGCGCCGTCATGGCGATCTTCTGCCCCTCGCGCTCGGAGGCGAAGATGTACCGTGCAAGCGGTCGGAACCCGTCGCCCAGCGCCGCGCGCCGAGGGCCCTGCGTGCGGGTCTCAGCCAGCACCATCGCGGGATAGTCGCGCAGCTCGCGCGCGCCATCGGAGGCGACGACGCGATAGGCGGGGGTTTCGATTGTGAGCGTCACATAGAGCCACGCCCCCGCCGCGAGCGCCGCAACGCCGCCCAACGCCGCCGCCAGAACCACCACGATCCGCCTCATCCGTCCGCACTCCCGACCACCAGTCGACAGATAGCGGTCCGCGCGCTCAGGGCGAGGCCCCTCTTGCCTGCGCGCGGCGAGGGCGCACTTAATCAGGCGAGGGAGACGCAGATGCGCCGCAAGACCGATCAGAGCCCCGCGCCGACCGCGCCCGCCGCGAACGCAGCCGAGATCGACGCGTTCCTGCGCCGCGCCGCCGCGATCGCACCGCCTCCGACGGCTGCGTCCGGGCGGCTGGTCTTCGCGCTCGACGCGACGATGAGCCGGCAGCCGACCTGGGACCTCGCCTGTTCGCTGCAGGGCGCGATGTTCGACGCCGCCGCCTCGGTGGGCGGGCTGGCGGTTCAGCTGGTCTATTTCCGCGGTCTCTCCGAAACCCGCGCCTCGCGCTGGGTCGGCGACGCGCGCGCGCTTGGCGGGCTGATGGGGCGGATCGACTGCCGGGGCGGGCGCACCCAGATCGCCAAGGTCCTCGCGCATGTCCGCCGCGAGGCCGAGGCCCGCCCGGTCGCGGCGCTCGCCTATGTCGGCGACTGCATGGAGGAGGATGTGGACGCGCTCTGCGCGACGGCGGGCGAACTCGGCCTGCTGGGCGTCAAGGCGTTCATGTTCCACGAAGGGGCCGACGCCGCGGCGGCGCGGGCCTTTCGCGAGATCGCCCGTCTGACCGGCGGGGCCTATCTGCCCTTCGACGCCCGTGCGGCGGCGGAGCTGCGGGCGCTGTTGGGCGCGGTCGCGGCCTATGCGGCGGGGGGGCGCCGCGCGCTCGAAGCGCAGGGCGGGAGTGCCGCCGCCCGCCTGCTCGCCGATCTGCGCTGAGGCCGGCGCATGGCCTCCTTCGCCTTCGCCCTGCTGCTCGGGATCGTCCTGGCGGCGACGCTGCGCGCCGCCCTGCGGGGCGGCATCCGGGCGCAGCGCGTGATCGGCGGCGGGGCGCTGGCGGCGGCGGCGCTGCTGCTGCTCGCGCGCCAGCTCGGCCTTGCGGCGGCGCTTGCGATGGCGGGCGCCGCGCTGCTGGCGCGCGAGCGGGCGGTCCGAGCCGGCGACGGCGACGGCTGGGCGCGGTCGGGCGGCGCCTCCGAAGTGCGCAGCCGGATGCTCGCGATGCGGCTCGATCACGCGACGGGCGAGATGGAGGGAGAGGTCCTCGGCGGCCCCTTCGCCGGTCGAAAGCTGTCCTCGCTGAGCCTCGCCGAGGCGCTGACGCTGGCCGCCGCCATCGAGCAGGACGACGCGCAGAGCCTGACCCTTCTGTGCGCCTGGCTCGACCGCGCCCATCCCGACTGGCGGGAGGCGGACGCCGGCCCGGAGGCGTCGCGCGCCGACCCGCCCTCCCCGGACCTCCAGATGACCCGCGCCCGCGCCTACGAGATCCTCGGCCTCGCGCCGGGGGCCGACGCGGCGGCGATCCGCGCCGCGCACCGCCGCCTGATGAAGAAGGTCCACCCCGACCAAGGCGGCTCGGCGGCGCTCGCCGCCGAGATCAACGCCGCCAAGACAGCGCTTCTGGGCTGACGCCGCACCTCAGCGGAACGCGTCCGAGCCGGGGAATCGCGCGCCTTCCGCGACCCAGGCCTCGAGTGCGGCCAGCGTCCCGCCGAGCCGCAGGATCAGATATTCGCCGGTCGGCGAGACCACGCCGACCATCTCTCCCATGTGAATGATCCGCGCCCGGGGCGCGCCGAGCGCGGCCTCGCGCGCGGCGAAGGCGACGCGCGTGCGCGCGGAGTTGATTCTCCCGATCTCTGCGCGCGCCGCGTCGAGGCGCAGCAGGAATGCCCGCGCCGCCTCGCGGGCCGGCTCGGGCGTCGCCGGCCGCGCCAGCGTCGCGCGCGCCTCGGCGCAGGCGTCCGCCAGCGCAGCGACAAGCGCGACCGGCTCCTCGCGCGACTCGAAGCGCGCCCGGTTGTCGTATTGCCGACAGGTCATGGCGAAAGCGATGTCGGTTCCGGCTTCGGGCGGCGCGGCGCGTGCGGGCGCTGCGGCGAGGCTCCCTGCGAGCATCGCGGCAAGTGCGGATCGGCGCAGGATAAGTCTATACCAACATGGCATTTTCGGTTCCTTCTGGCCTCGAAACGTCACATCGAGCCGTCAGGATGACACAAAAACGTCAATTAACCGTAGGTTTTTCGACAGCCAGAGTCGGGATTGGTCGGGACTCCTCCGAGACAGGCGCCCGGGTCCCGATTGCGCCCCGCGCGAAGCCTTCTCAGGCGCGGCGCGCCGGAGGGCGGATCGCCGCGATCAGCCGCCCGTAATCGCGCGCGCCTGCCTGGCTGGCGCGTCGCCAGCTGAAAAAGCGCTCGGGCTCGGAGGCGGTGCAGGCTCCCACCCATTCCGCCCGGGCCAGCCCCGCCGCGCGCAGGCGGTCGAGGCAGAAGCCCGGCAGGTCGAATTGCGCGCGGTCTCCATCCCCGGCGGCGAAGAACCGCCCGAAGGCGCGGTCCTCGTCGAGAAACCGCTCCACGAATTCCGGGCCGACTTCATAGGCGCGCTGGCTGATGCAGGGTCCGATCGCGGCGACGACGCGGCTCCGCCGCGCTCCCGCCGCCACCATCGCGGCGACCGCCGCGTCGAGCACGCCGTCGAGCGCGCCGCGCCAGCCGGCATGCGCCGCCGCCGCAACTCCCGCGCCCGCGTCCAGCAACAGCACCGGCGCGCAATCCGCCGAGAGCGCGCCGACCGCCACCTCGCCCGAAACCGTCACCAGCGCGTCGACTTGAGGGCGCGCGCCCTCGAAGGGCGCGTCTGCGCGCGCCGCCCGGGCGCTGTGGACCTGATGCGCGGTCAGCAGATGCGTCTCCGCCACGCCGAGCGCATCCGCCACGCGCCGCCGGTTCTCAGCCACCGCCGCCGGATCGTCGCCCGAGCCCGGCCCGCAATTCAGCCCGTCATAGAGCCCCTGCGACACGCCGCCTTCGCGGGTGAAGAAGCCATGCGGCGCATTGGCCAGCAGGGCCGAGCGGATCGGCGCGAGGCTCATGGCGTCTCTCCCGCTGGCGCCGTCGCGAAGCCGGGCGGCGCAGGCTGTCCCGGTCCGGTCGCGGCCAGAACCTTGAACAGCGTCCCCATCTGCGCCGGATCGGTCAAGCGCCGCCGCGCCTGCGCGACGTCGCCGGCCCGATCGGGCCGCGCCCGCGCCAGCGCCTGCGCGCGCGCGCCTATGCCGAGCGCCTCCAGAAACGCGCCCTGCGAAATGAGCCCCCGCACAGTCGCCCCGGCCGCGCCCAGCGCCGCCGCCAGCGCGCCGAAATCGACATGAGCCGTCAGATCTGCCTCTCCCGGCGACGCGAGCGGATCGACGGCCCGGTGCCGCGCGACCGCCTGCAAGGTGTCGCCGCCTCCGGTCGGCGCCGCCGCCGCCCCGTAATCGACGATCAGCGCCGCGCCCCCCCGCTCCGCCAGCCGCGCGCCGATCTCCGAGGCGACCGCCGCGCCTGCGGGGCGCGTCTCCAGCACCGCGCCCTCAGGGGCCTCCGCCGGGAGTCCCGCCGCCTGCGGCGCGCCGAGCGCCCAGACCAGCCGGTCGCCCTGCGCCGCGACCATCCGCTCGCGCCATGCGCCGCCGGCGCGCCGAAACTGCCGGATCGGCAGCGCGTCGAAGAATTCGTTGGCCATCAGCAGAAGCGGCGCGTCGGGGACTTCCGCCAGACGCTCCGCATGGCGCGCCTGCGGAAGCCGCGCCGACTGCGCCGCGCGAAGGGCGGGGCTCGTCTCGACCAGCCAGAGCTCCAGCGCCGCTGCGCAGTCGGGCGCCGCCGCCCGGATCGCCCGCAGCGCATCGGCCGCCAGCGTCCCCCGCCCCGGGCCGAGCTCCGCGAGAACGGCCCGCCGCGGCGCGCCCATGTCGCGCCAGACCTGCGCGACCCACAGCCCCAGCAACTCGCCGAACATCTGGCTGATCTCCGGCGCCGTGACGAAATCGCCCGACGCGCCGAACGGGTCGCGCCGCATGTAGTAGCCGTGCGCGGGATGGCCGAGGCAGAGCGCCATGAAGCGCGCCACGCTCATCGGCCCGTCCGCGGCGATCTCCGCGCGGATCAGCGCGGCGAGCGCGCTCACGCCGCCGCCCGGGCCGCCCGCCGCCGCGCCCAGACGAGCAGCGCGATGCCGATCGCCACCATCGGCAGGCTGAGAATCTGGCCCATCGTCAGCCCCAACGCGTCCGGCCCTGCGCCGAAGCGCCAGTACTGGCCGTTGGGATTGTCCGGCGAGATGAACTGCGCGTCGCCCTGGCGATAATTCTCGACGAGCGTGCGCGCGAGGCCGTAGCCCAGAAAGAACACGCCCGCCAGCGCGCCGGGCGTCTTCAGCCAGCCGCGCCGCAGCGCGAGCCACCACATCACGGCGCCGAGCAGCGCCCCTTCCAGCGCCGCCTCGTAGAGTTGGCTGGGGTGGCGCGGAACGCCGCCGGCGCGCGGGTCGGGGAAGACCATGGCCCAGGGAACGCCGGTCGGCCGGCCCCAGAGCTCGCCATTGACGAAATTGGCGAGACGCCCGAACAGCAGCCCCGTCGGCGCCGCCAGCGCAACCGCGTCGGCGACTTGCCACAGCGGCGCGCCGTTGCGCCGGCTCCAGAGGATCACCGCGAGGATCACCCCGGCGAACCCGCCGTGAAAGCTCATCCCGCCGCTCCAGATCGCGAGGATCTCCAGCGGATGGGACAGGTAGTAGAGCGGCTGGTAGAAGGCCACGAATCCCAGCCGGCCGCCGAGGATCACCCCGACCGCCATCCAGGTGAGCAGCTCCTCCGGCGCTTGCGGCGTCATCGGCGCACGGTCGCCCGGCCAGAGAAGCGGGCGGCGCATCAGCAGCACGACGAGCCGCCAGCCGAGCGCGAGCCCTGCGATATAGGCCAGCGCGTACCAGCGAAGCGAAAACTGCGCGACGCCCAGATCGACGGTGAAGATCGCCGGGTCGATCGCGGGGAAGGGCAGGACGAGCATCGCGAGGCTCCGGTGCGCTGGGTCGCGCCTTCTCTCCCGCGACGCGCCCCGCCGGTCAACCCGCGCCCGCCGCGCTTGCCGCGACGGAACGCGGCGCATAGGCTGCGCCGCAGCGCAACACGGGGCCGCGCCGGCCGAAGGGAAACTCGGATGCAGATCAGTACAGTCGGCGTGATCGGCGCAGGTCAGATGGGGTCGGGGATCGCGCATGTCTTCGCGCTCGCCGGCTTCGAGGTCGTCCTCAACGACATCTCCGACGAGGCGCTCGCCGAGGCGCTGGCGCGGATCGAGCGCAACATGGGCCGCCAGCAGGCGAAGGGGCAGGTCGCCGAGGCCGACATGCGGGCGGCCCTCGGGCGCATCCGCACGGCGTCGGAGCTCTCGGCCATGGCCGATTGCCAGCTTGTGATCGAATCCGCCACCGAGAACGAGGCGGTAAAGCGCAAGATATTCGAAGGCGTCACGCCGCATCTGTCCGCCGACGCGCTGCTCACCTCCAACACCTCCTCGATCTCGATCACCCGGCTCGCCTCGGCGACCGACCGGCCCGAGAAGTTCATGGGCTTCCACTTCATGAACCCCGTGCCGCTGATGCCGCTCGTCGAGCTGATCCGCGGGATCGCCACCGACGAGGACACCTTCGCGACCCTGCGCGACGTCGTCGAGCGCCTCGGAAAGACGTCTGCGAGCGCCGAGGATTTCCCCGCCTTCATCGTCAACCGCATCCTGCTGCCAATGATCAACGAGGCGATCTACACGCTCTACGAGGGCGTCGGCACGGTCGAGGCCATCGACACGGCGATGCGGCTCGGCGCGAACCACCCGATGGGGCCGCTCCAGCTCGCGGATTTCATCGGGCTCGACACGTGCCTGTCGGTCATGCATGTGCTGCATGACGGGCTCGCCGACACCAAGTATCGGCCGTGCCCGCTGCTGGTGAAATATGTCGAAGCCGGCTGGCTCGGCCGCAAGACGCAGCGCGGGTTCTACGATTATCGCGGCGAGACGCCCGTTCCGACGCGGTGACCGGTCCGCCTCAATTCGCCAAGTTTTCGCCGTGTAATCGTCATGTTGGTTCGCTGACGCAACGATGTTGCGCTGCATCCCGGCGCAGATGACCGACAAGTTCGAACGCTGCCGGATTCGCCGCGCCAAGTTTTTTTGTGCCGCGGTGTTGCGCAATCGCGATGAAAGTGGAAAATAAGGAACCGGGCGACGGCTTGAGCGACGCGCGCTCGCCTTGCGCCCGATCCGAATCCGAGGTTGAAATGTTCTATCGAGACGAACGTCTGGCGCTTTTTATTGACGGCTCCAATCTCTACGCCGCCGCCCGTGCGCTTGGCTTCGATATCGACTACAAGTTGCTGCGCTCGGAGTTCGTGCGCCGTGGCAAGCTCGTACGCGCCTTCTACTATACGGCGCTGCTCGACGATCAGGAGTATTCGCCGATCCGTCCGCTGGTCGACTGGCTCGACTACAATGGCTTCACCATGGTCACCAAGCCCGCGAAGGAATTCACGGACTCGATGGGCCGGCGCAAGGTGAAGGGCAACATGGACATCGAGCTCGCCGTCCACGCGATGGAGATGGCCGAGCGCATCGATCACATGGTCTTGTTCTCGGGCGACGGCGATTTCCGACCGCTGGTCGAGGGCGTGCAACGCAAGGGCGTGCGCGTCTCGGTGGTGTCCACCATCCGCTCCTCCCCGCCGATGATCGCCGACGAGTTGCGCCGGCAGGCCGACAATTTCATCGAGCTCGAGGAGCTCAAGGAAGTGATCGGCCGCCCGCCGCGCCCGCCGCGGCGCGACGAAGCCGCCGAGACCGAAGAGAACACCGACGCCGCCTGAGCGCGGGTCGAAGGCCATGGCGCCCGACTGCGCAGAGGCGCCGCAAGACTGCCGCCTCTGTCCTCGCCTCGCCGCTTTCCGCGACGCGGCTGCGGCGCGCGAGCCCGGCTGGTTCAACGGCGCCGTCCCCTCCTTCGGCGATCCGAAAGCGCGGCTCATGGTGGTCGGTCTCGCCCCCGGCCTGCGCGGCGCCAACCGCACGGGCCGCCCGTTCACCGGCGATTTCGCCGGCGCTCTGCTCTATGGGACGCTCGCCCGCCACGGCTTCGCAAACGACGCCTTCGACGCGCGACCCGACGACGCGCTGGTTCTGACCGACTGCCTGGTGACCAACGCCGTGCGCTGCGTGCCGCCCGAGAACAAGCCGACGGGTCCGGAGATCGCGACCTGCCGCCGCTTCCTCGCCGCGCGCATCGCCGCGACCCCGACAGTCCGCGTGATCGTCACGCTCGGCAAGATCGCCCATGACAGCGTGGTGCGCGCGCTGGGCGGGCGGCTCGCCGCCGCGCCCTTCGGTCATGGCGCAGTGGCGCAGGTTGGGGCCGTCACGCTCTGCGCGAGCTACCATTGCTCGCGGTACAACACCAACACCGGGCGGCTGACAGAGCCGATGTTCGACGCCGTCTTCGCCGAGGCCCGCCGACGCCTCGGCTGAAGGGGCGCGCGCTGCGTCGCCGCGCGGGGGTGACGGCGGGGCCGCGCGCGCGTATCTAAGGCGCGTCGCCCGACGGAGAGACGCCATGACCAAGCCGCCGCTCACGCTCCACCTCGCCGCGCCGCGCGGCTTCTGCGCCGGCGTCGACCGCGCGATCAAGATCGTGGAGCTGGCGCTGAAGAAATGGGGCGCGCCGGTCTATGTGCGCCACGAGATCGTGCACAACCGCTATGTCGTGGACGGTCTGCGCGCCAAGGGGGCCGTGTTCGTCGAGGAGCTCGACGAATGCCCCAACGACCGCCCGGTGATCTTCTCCGCGCATGGCGTGCCGAAATCCGTGCCCGAGGAGGCCGCGCGCCGCAACATGATCGCGGTTGACGCGACCTGCCCGCTGGTCACCAAGGTCCATCTCGAGACCCAGCGCCATCACGAGCAGGGCCGCCAGCTGATCATGATCGGCCATGCGGGCCACCCGGAGACCGTGGGCACGATGGGTCAGGCGCCCGAGGGCGCCGTGCTGCTGATCGAGACCGTCGAGGACGTGGCGACGCTTCAGGTCGCAGACCCCGACCGCCTCGCCTATGTCACCCAGACCACGCTGTCGGTGGACGACACGGCGGAGATCGTCGCGGCGCTGCAGGCGCGCTTCCCCGGCATCGAAGGCCCCGCGCGCGAGGACATCTGCTACGCGACCACCAACCGGCAGGCCGCCGTCAAGGCGATCGCGCCGAAGATCGACGCGCTGATCGTGATCGGCGCGCCGAACTCCTCCAACTCGCTGCGGCTCGTGGAAGTGGGCCGCACGGGCGGCTGCCCGAACGCGCAGCTGGTCCAGCGCGCGGGCGACATCGACTGGGCGGCGCTGGAGGGCGCGCGCGATGTCGGGCTGACCGCCGGCGCCAGCGCGCCGGAGGCGCTGGTGAACGAAGTGATCGACGCGCTGCGCGACTGTTTCGACGTGACGGTGGAGCTGGTCGAGACGGCGGTCGAGCGCATCGAGTTCAAGATCCCCAAAGCCCTGCGCGAGGCCGAGGAAGCAGCCTGACCGCAGGCCGCCCGCGATGCCCGCCCTCTACGCCTTCACCGACGGCGCCTGCTCGGGCAACCCGGGCCCTGGCGGCTGGGGTGCGCTGTTGCAGGCGCGCGAGGGCGAGGACGTGCTGCGCGAGCGGGCGCTCTCCGGCGGCGAGGCCGCCACCACCAACAACCGCATGGAGCTGATGGCCGCCATCGCCGCGCTGGAAGCGCTGGAGCGACCGTCGAAGATCACCATGGTCACCGACTCGGCCTATGTGAAGGGCGGGGTGACCGGCTGGATCCATGGCTGGAAGCGCAACGGCTGGAAGACCGCCGACCGCAAGCCCGTGAAGAACGAGGACCTCTGGCGCCGCCTCGACGCCGCCGCCGCCCGCCATGCCGTGACATGGGAGTGGGTGAAAGGCCATGCCGGCCACCCCGAAAACGAGCGCGCCGACGCGCTGGCGCGCGAGGGCATGGCGCCGTTCAAGCGCAAGTGAGGGCGGACCCGCCGCATTGCCGCCATCGCAGCGGCGCAGCATCCTCGGACTGCGTTCATGCGGGGGAGGCGGAACGATGAGCAGGATGATCGCCGTGGCGGGGGCTGCGGTGGGGCTGGGGATCGCGGTCGCGGCGTCGCTAGCGGGCGACGCGTTGGTCGAGGCGCGGGCGCCCGAGCGGGCCGTCAGCGTCAAGGGGCCCGCCGAGCGGCCCGTCGAGGCCGACGTCGCCGTTTGGCGGCTGCCCTTCCGCGGCGACGGCCCGACCGCCGACGCGGCCATCGCCGCCGCGACCGCCGCGCGCGACGCAGTCCGCGCCTTCGCGCTCGGCGGCGGGCTGACCGAGGCCGATCTGATTGAGGAGCCCTTCGCGCTGCGCGCCGAGCGCACCATCGTCGAGCAGGGCGCCTCGGACCGCTTCCGCTATTTCGCCGTCGGCGCGCTGCGCATCCGCTCGTCGGACGTGGCGACCGTCGAGGCGCTATCGGGCCGCACGCTGGAGCTTCTCACCAGCGGCGTCGCGCTGGGCGAGAACGACTACGCCGAAGCGCCGCGCCCGATCTACGCCTTCACCGGGCTGAACGCGATCAAGCCCGACATGATCACCGAGGCGACGCAGGCCGCGCGCGACGCCGCCCAGCGCTTCGCCGCCGACAGCGGGGCGCGGCTCGGGCCGATCCTGCGCGCCAATCAGGGCGTGGTGCAGATCCTGCCGCGCGACGAGGGCTTTCCAGAACCCTATGAGCGGCGCAAGCTGGTGCGGATCGTGGCGAGCGTGGACTACCAGCTGCGCGACTGAGCGGGCGCCCCATCGCGCGCCAGCCCGAGCCGCCGCAACCGGCTGTAGAGCGTCGAGGGCTTGACCCCCAGCCGCTCCGCCGCCCCGCCCGCGCCCGAGACGCGCCCGCCCGACAGGTCGAGGGCGGCGCGCAGATTGGCGATCTCGGCGTCGCGCGTCTCGGCTTCGGTCAGCACGCGCGCGGCGGGCGCCTCGCGCGGCCCGGCCTCGCGGGCGCCGACCGCGCCGAGCGGCAGGTCGAAGCTCAGCTTTCCCCCGCGCGCGAGGATCGCCGCGCGCTCGACCACGTTCTGCAACTCGCGCGCATTGCCCGGCCAGTCATAGGCCTGCAGCTGCGCCGCCGCCGCGCGGGTGAGCACGGGTTCGGGGATCGCGAGCCGCCGCGCGGCGAGACGCAGGAAATGCGCGGCCAGCAAGGGGATGTCCTCGCGGCGCTGGCGCAGCGGGAGGCATTCGATGGGGAAGACGTTGAGCCGGAAATAGAGGTCCTCGCGGAACCGCCCCGCCGCGACTTCCGCCGCGAGGTCGCGGTTGGTCGCGGCGACGATGCGCGCGTCCACCCGCCGCGTCGCCTCCTCGCCGACGCGCTCGAACGTGCCCTCCTGCAGCACGCGCAGAAGCTTGCCCTGCAAGGCCAACGGTATCTCGCCGACTTCGTCGAGAAACAGCGTCCCGCCATCGGCCAGCTCGAAGCGGCCCGCCCGGTCGCGCACGGCGCCGGTGAAGGCGCCTTTCGCATGGCCGAAGAACTCGCTCTCGAACAGGTCCTGCGGGATCGCCGCGCAGTTGACGCGCACCATCGGGCGCGAAGCCCGCGGGCTCTCGGCGTGGACTGCGGCCGCCGCCAGCTCCTTGCCCGATCCGCTCTCGCCGGTGATCAGCACCGTCGCGTCCGTGGGCGCCACCAGCGCGATCTGGTCGAGCATGCGGCGGATGGCGGGCGAAGCGCCGATGATGTCGGAATGGGGCCGCGCCGCGCCGATCTCCTCGCGCAGATAGGCGTTCTCCTGTTCGAGCTTCTCCTTCAGCCGGTCCACTTCGGCCAGCGCCTCGCGCAGCCGCCGCTCGTTCTCGACGCGCTCGGTGATGTCGCGGAACACGATCACCGCGCCCGCGACTTCCCCCTGCTCCATGATCGGCGTCGAAGTGTATTCGACGCGGATCGGCCGTCCGTCCTTGCGCCAGAAGAACTCGTCATCCACCCGGTTGACCTTGGCGTGGCGGAAGGCGTTGTAGATCGGGCATTCGTGGTCGGGGTAATGGCTGCCGTCGGGGCGGCTGTGATGCACCATGCCGTGG
Organism: Rubrimonas sp.; assembly: GCF_036788415.1. NCBI lineage: Bacteria > Pseudomonadati > Pseudomonadota > Alphaproteobacteria > Rhodobacterales > Paracoccaceae > Rubrimonas > Rubrimonas sp. The sequence continues at coordinate 35,164 of NZ_DAIQNN010000029.1, forward strand.
ATGCGCCGGCCGATCAGGTCGGCGGCGCTCCAGCCCAGCATCCGCTCCGCCGCCGGGTTGACGAAAGTCGTGCGCCCTTCGACGTCGACGCCGTAGATGCCGTCACCCGCGGCGCTCAGGATCAGCTCGTTGACCCGCTCGGTCTCGCGGAACATGCGCGCCGCGCGCTCCCAGGCCAGCAGCCCGTCGCGGGCGTAGCTGTCGGCCTCGGCGTCGATGTCGCGGCGGGCGCGCTCGCGCAGGTCGTGGGCGGTCAGCGCGAGGAGGACGGCCTCGCCCGCCTCCAGCGCGCGGCCCTCGTATTCGAGTTCCAGCGCCGATCCGTCGGCGGTGCGCGGGCGCAGGGCGCGCGTCCAGCCCCAGCCATATTCGGCGACTTCCTCGGCGAACACGGCGAGTTCCGCCAGACATTCGGGGTGGAAGCGCGAGAAGCGCGCGCCGGTCAGGTCGGGCGCGTCGAACAGGGCGGTGGCGGGGGCGTTGGCGGCGAGGATCAGGTCGCGCCCAGGGTCGATCACGAGGCAGGCGCCGGGCGCTGAGGCGGCGAGCGCCTGCGGGAAGCCCCCGGCGAGCGCGTCGGGGACGCGGGCGCGTTTACGATATCGCATGATCGGGTTGCGCATTTGCATGATTTACGCATTTGCATGACGCCCGCGCCGCGTCAAGCCGCTGAACTGCAAGCCTGCGACAGTCTGGCACGCCTCTTGCGTATCCGCCGGCAAAACCGACACCGGCAGAGAGGACTTCACCGCATGAGCGTCAAGAGCCTCGGCGATCCGTTCGACCCGCGTTCAGACCTGACCCATGGCGCCGGCTGCGGCTGCTCCGGCTGCGCCTCGTCGCGCGCCGCCACGGCGAGCGGCCCTTCCGCCGCAGACGACATGCTCGCCCGCGCCGTCGAGAGCGCCGTGGTGCGCGCGGTGTTCGGCCACAGCGAGATGGGCCGCCGCGCCTTTCTCGGCGGGATCGGCGGCGCGACGCTCGCCGGCGCGCTCGCCTCGATCATCCCGCTGGAGAAGGTCAAGGCGAACATCGTCTCCGAACTCGGCCCGCTCGAAAAATCCAAGCTCGCCATCGGCTTCGTGCCGATCACCTGCGCGACGCCGATCATCATGGCCTCGCCGATGGGCTTCTACGAGCGCTACGGCCTCGACGTGGACGTGGTGAAGACCGCCGGCTGGGCCATCGCGCGCGACAAGTCGCTCAACGGCGAATACGACGCGAGCCACATGCTGACGCCCATGCCGCTCGCGATGACGCTCGGCGCCGGCTCGACCGCCATGCCCTTCATCATGCCCGCCGTCGAGAACATCAACGGCCAGGCCATCGTGCTCCACAACGACCACAAGGAGAAGCGCGACCCGCAGCAGTGGAAGGGCTTCCGCTTCGGCGTGCCCTTCGAATACTCGATGCACAACTTCCTGCTGCGCTACTA
>NZ_DAIQNN010000030.1:0-35789 GCF_036788415.1 Rubrimonas sp.
ATCAGGACACGATCGCCCGCACCCTGACCCAGATCCGCGGCGGCGACAGCCCGGCCATGGCGGTGCTGCTCTCGGTCGACACTTTCACCCTCTACGACGAGGACGTGATCGCCGCGCTCGACGACCTCGCCGAGACCGACGAGGACCGCGCCTATCTGACCGAATTCTTCCCGGCCTTCCTCGCCAACGGGCAGGTCGGCGGCAAGGTCTGGTCGCTGCCCTTCCAGCGTTCGACCCCGGTGCTCTACTGGAACAAGGACGCCTTCGCCGAAGCCGGCCTCGACCCCGAGACGCCGCCCGCGACCTGGGACGAGATGGTCGAGATGGGCAAGGCGCTGGTCAAGCGCGACGCCGCCGGCAATGTCGCCCGCTGGGGCGTGCGCATCCCGACTTCCGGTTTCCCCTATTGGCTGTTCCAGGGCCTGACCACGGCCAACGGCGCCGTGCTGATGAACGGCGACGGGAACGAGGTCTATTTCGACGCGCCGGAAGTGATCGAGGCGCTGGAATTCCTCGTCGCGCTTTCCGGCGAGCATGGCGTGATGGCGCCGGGGATCATCGAATGGGGCGCGACGCCGCAAGCCTTCTTCGAGGGCGAGTCGGCGATGGTCTGGACGACCACCGGCAACCTCACGAACATCCGCAACAACGCGCCCTTCCCCTTCGGCGTCGCGATGCTGCCGGCGAAGCAGAGCCGCGGCGCGCCCACCGGCGGCGGCAACATCTTCATCTTCAGCGCGGCGCCGGAGGAGACGCAGAAGGCGGCCTTCCGCTTCGCCCGCTGGCTGACCTCGCCGGAGATGGCCGCCGACTGGTCGATCCGCACCGGCTATGTCGCCGTCAGCCCCGCCGCCTGGGAGACCGAGGCGATGAAGGCCTATGCGGCGGAGTTCCCGCCCGCGACCGTCGCGCGCGACCAGCTCGAATTCGCGACCGCCGAGCTGTCCACGCATGAGAACCAGCGCGTGACGCGGGTGCTCAACGACGCGCTGCAGGCGGCGCTCTTGGGCCAGAAGACCCCCGCCGAGGCGCTGGCCGAGGCGCAGGCGGAAGCCACGCGCATCCTCGCCGCCTATCGCTGAGCCGGACGGGATCAGGGGCGGCCCGGGTCTCCGGGCCGTCCGCCCCGCTATGCGCCGATTTTCTCTCACCCCTTATCTGCTGCTCGCGCCGGGATTCGCGCTGCTCGTCGCCTTCACGCATTTTCCGGCGATCCTCGCCTTCTGGCAGAGCCTGTTCACCACGCCGCGCGGCAGACGCCCCGCGCAATGGGCGGGGGCGGACAACTATCTGGCGATGCTCGACGATCCGGTGCTGGCGAAAGTGCTGTGGAACAGCGCGCTCTACGCCGCCGCGACCGTGCCGGCGGCGATCGCGCTCGCCTTCCTGATGGCGCTTTGGGTGAACGGGCGGATGCCGGGGCGGGCCTTCGCGCGGCTCGCCTTCTTCACCCCGACCATCCTGCCGATGGTCGCAGCCGCCAACATCTGGCTGTTCTTCTACACGCCGGGCTTCGGCCTGCTCGACCAGCTCCTTCACGGCGCGTTCGGATTGCCGTCGACCAACTGGCTCGGCTCGGACGCCACCGCGCTCTGGGCGGTGGTCGTCGTGGCGGTGTGGAAAGAGGCGGGGTTCTTCATGATCTTCTACCTCGCCGCCTTTCAGGCCGTGCCGCCGGCGCTGGCCGAGGCGGCGCGGCTCGAGGGCTGCGGGCGCTGGAGCTATGTGCGCCGGGTGCTGATCCCGCTGGTCGCGCCCACCACTCTGTTCGTCGCGGTGAACGCGCTGATCAACGCCTTCCGCGTGGTGGACCACATCTTCGCGATGACCGGGGGCGGACCGAACAACGCGACCAACCTGCTGCTCTTCCACATCTGGGAAGTGGGTTTTCGGTTCTGGGACACCGCGCAGGCCTCGGCGTTGACGGTCCTGCTTCTCGCGATCCTCGGCGTCGCGGCGGCGGTCCAGTTCCGCCTGATGGACCGCGGGACGCATTACCGATGACCGACCGAACGCCGCCGCTGGAGGCCGTGGGCGCCTGGATGCTGGCTGCGCTGTGGCTCGCGCCGATCCTGTTCGCGCTGTGGGCGGCGATCCACCCGCCGGAGTATCTCACCAGCTTCGACCCGCTCGCGCCGCTCACGACCGGGAATTTCGAGCGCGCCTTCGCGGCGGCGCCCTTCGGACGCTACATGCTCAACACTGCCCTGCTGGTCACGGGCGTGATCGCCGCGCAGTTCGTCCTCTGCACGCTCGCCGCCTACGCCTTCGCGCGGTGGACGTTTCCGGGCTCGGGGCTGCTGTTCGCGCTGGTGCTGGTGCAGCTGATGGTCGCGCCGGAAATCCTGATGGTGCAGAACTACGCCACCGTCAGCCGGCTCGGCCTGCTCGACAGCCTCGCCGGCGTGGCGATCCCCTATCTCGGCTCGGCGCTGGGCGTGTTCCTGCTGCGCCAGACGTTCCGGCAGGTTCCCAAGGAACTGGAGGAGGCCGCCGTTATCGAGGGCGCGGGGCCGCTGACCGTGCTCTGGCGTGTCTATGTGCCGCTCGCCCGCCCGGTCTACGTCGCCTATGGGCTGGTGATGGCGAGTTTCCACTGGAACAATTTCCTGTGGCCGCTGGTGGTGACGAGTTCTGTCACGACGCGGCCCGTCACCGTGGGCCTTCAGGTCTTCGCGAGCGTCGATCAGGGGATCGACTGGGCGGTGATCTCGGCGGCGGCGCTGGCGACTTCGGCGCCGCTGCTGATCGGCTTCCTGCTGTTCCAGCGCGCCTTCGTGCAGAGCTTCATGCGCGCCGGCATCCGCTGATCCGCCGCCCTTTGCGCGCCGTCCCGCGCGCGCTAAACCCGCCTGCGCAACAACGGGACCGCTGCGATGACCATGGACAAGACTTTCGACGCCGCCGAGGCCGAGCCGCGCCTCTACGCCATGTGGGAGGCGGAAGGCCGCTTCAAGGCCGGCGCCAATGCGCGGCCCGGCGCCGAGAGCTTCTGCGTCGTCATCCCGCCGCCCAACGTCACCGGCTCGCTGCATATGGGCCACGCGCTCAACAACACGCTGCAGGACGTGCTGGTGCGCTGGAAACGGATGCAAGGCGCTGACGTGCTGTGGCAGCCCGGCACGGATCACGCCGGCATCGCGACGCAGATGGTGGTCGAGCGCAAGCTGGCGGAGGAGGGGAACCCGGGCCGGCGCGAGATGGGGCGGGCGGCGTTCGTCGAGCGCGTCTGGCGGCAGAAGCGCGAGTCCGAATCTGTGATCCTCGGGCAGCTCCGCCGCCTCGGCGCCTCCTGCGACTGGTCGCGCACCCGTTTCACCCTCGGCGAGACCGACGACGACCAGATGAGCCGCGCCGTGCTGACCGTGTTCAAGCGGCTCTACGACGAGGGCCTGATCTATCGCGGCAAGCGGCTGGTCAACTGGGACCCGCATTTCGAGACCGCCATCTCCGACCTCGAAGTCGAGAACGTCGAAGTCGACGGCCACATGTGGCACTTCAAATATCCGCTCGCCGGCGGCGAGACCTATGAATATGTCGAGAAGGACGCGGACGGAAACGTCACCCTGCGCGAGACGCGCGACTATATCTCCATCGCAACGACGCGCCCCGAGACGATGCTGGGCGACGGCGCGGTGGCGGTGCATCCATCCGACGAACGCTACGCGCCGATCGTCGGAAAACTCTGCGAAATCCCGGTCGGGCCGAAGGAACACCGCCGCCTGATCCCGATCATCACCGACATGTATCCCGACCCGGACTTCGGCTCGGGCGCGGTGAAGATCACCGGCGCGCACGACTTCAACGATTACGGGGTGGCGAAGCGCAACGGCATCCCGTGCTATCGGCTGATGGATACGAAGGCGCAGATGCGCGCGGATGGTGCGCCGTATGCGGAGTGCGCTGCTGAAGCCAACCGCCTCGCGGGTGTGCCAGATCCGCATGCGGAGTCCGGTTTTGTTTTCGATACCGGCCCCAAGACCGAGGACGATATCGACCGCATCAACCTCGTGCCCGACGAGTATCGCGGGCTCGACCGCTTCGAGTGCCGCAAGCGCGTCGTCGCGGCGATCACCGCCGAGGGGCTCGCGGTGACGACCACGGACGGGCAGGGGAACCCGGTTCCCTTGGTCGAGGCCAAGAAGATCATGCAGCCCTTCGGCGACCGCTCGAAAGTCGTCATCGAGCCGATGCTCACCGACCAGTGGTTCGTTGACGCTGCGAAGCTGGCGGTGGAGGCGCGCTCTGCGGTGGCGGACGGCCGCACGAAGTTCGCGCCGGAGAACTGGTCCAAGACCTATTTCCAGTGGCTCGACAACATCGAGCCGTGGTGCATTTCGCGCCAGCTTTGGTGGGGGCACCAGATCCCTGTTTGGTATGGGCCTTCCCTCAAAGTGGATTCCTTGCCGCCTCATGATTACGAACTCGACTTCGAGGATACGATCCCGTTCTGCGGGGTCGATTTTGCGTCCGCGGCTCATAACGCCATCGAGAGCTATTACCGACCGAAGGGCTTTGAATTCTCTGGTGTCACTGAGTTGGAAAGCTGGAGCGCCTTAGAGAGCGTTGCCGATCTAGACGGAAAAATCCCCTTCGTCCGCGACCCCGACGTCCTCGACACCTGGTTCTCCTCCGCCCTCTGGCCCTTCTCCACCCTCGGCTGGCCCGACGACACGGCGGAGCTGAAGAAATACTACCCCACCGCCGTGCTCTCCACCGGCTTCGACATCATCTTCTTCTGGGTCGCCCGGATGATGATGATGGGGCTGCACTTCATGGACGAAGTGCCGTTCCGCGACGTCTACATCCACGCCCTCGTCCGCGACGACAAGGGCCGCAAGATGTCGAAATCCCTCGGCAACATCATCGACCCGCTGACGCTCATCGACCAGTACGGCGCCGATGCGGTGCGCATGACGCTGACCTCGATGGCCGCGATGGGCCGCGACCTCAAGCTCGACGTCTCCCGCGTCGAGGGCTACCGCAACTTCGCGACCAAGCTCTGGAACGCCGCCCGCTTCACCGAACTCAACGGCTGCGCGCGCGACCCCGGTTTCGACCCCGCCGCTTGCCGCGCCCCCGTCAACCGCTGGATCGTCGGCGAGACGGCGCGGCTGCGCGCCAGCGTCGACGCGGCCCTGACCGCGTATCGCTTCAACGACGCCGCCAACGCCCTCTACGCCCATGTCTGGGGCGTCTATTGCGACTGGTATCTCGAATTCGCCAAGCCGCTCCTGCAAGGCGAGGACGACACCCACCGCGCCGAGACGCGCGCCTGCGCCGCCTGGGCGCTCGACCAGCTTCTGGCGCTCCTGCACCCGATCATGCCTTTCGTCACCGAGGAGCTGTGGCGCCAGACCGGGCCGCGCGCGACGCCGCTCATCCACGCCGACTGGCCGGCGCTCGACCCCGAGACGCTCGCCGATCCGCAGGCCGACGCCGATCTCGGCTGGACCATCGCCGCCATCGAGGCGATCCGCTCGGCGCGGGCCGAGATGAACGTGCCGCCGGCGGCGCAGCTCGAACTGGTGGCGGTCGGCGCGGACGAGGCCGCGCGGGCGCGGCTCGCGGCCGGCGACGCGCTGATCCGGCGGCTCGCGCGGCTCTCCGCCGTCGCCTTCGCCGACGCCCCGCCGAAAGGCGCCTTGAGCGCCGCCGTCTCGGGCGCGACGCTCTGCCTGCCGCTCGCCGGCGTGATCGACGTGGAGGCCGAGCGGGCGCGGCTGCGCAAGGCCGCCCAGAAGGCCGAAGCCGAGATCAAGGGCATCGACGCCAAGCTCGCCAACGCCGCCTTCCTCGCCAAGGCCCCCGAGGCGGTGGTGGACGAGCAGCGCGCCCGGCGCGCGGCGGCGGCGTTCGAGGCCGAGCGGCTCGGCGCGGCGCTCGCGCGGCTGGCCGAGATCGCCTGAGACCTCAGAGGTCGAGCGGGCGGCGCAGCGAGGTGAGCACGCCGGTCGCGCGCTCGGCGCGCCGCGCGTCGGCTTGCGCGCGGGCGCTTTCGGCGCGGCGCTGGAGGTCGGCGGCGCCGAGCGCGCGGGCATGGGCGAGGGCGGCGGCGTCGCGCGCCGCCCCGGCCTCGACGTCGCGAAGCGCCGACCGCTCGCGCGCCGCGCGCGCCGCCCGTTCGAAGGCGCCCCGCTGCGCCCACGCCCGCTGCAGGGCCGCGCCGTCCTCGGGCGCGTCGTCATAGGTCTGCGCGACCGCGGCGTCGGCGCGCGCCGCGGCTTCGGCCTCGGCCCGCGCGCGCGCCTGCGCCGCCGCGAGCTCGGCCAGCGCGCGCTTCTCCTTCAGCTCGGCGAGCTTGCGCAGGGCGGCGAGAGGGTCGACGGGCATCGGAGCGCTCCCTTCAGTCGGCGCGCGGGCGCGGGCGGAATCCCTGCTCGCGGGCGCGGCGGCGGATGTCCTCGGCGAAGCGGATCGCGGCGGCGACGGCGCGGTAATGGTCGGGGTGGACCTCCTTGCCGAGGTCGACCGTCGCGTGCAGCGTGCGGGCGGTCGGCGGGTCGCGATGGATCGGCACGCCCGCCTCCATGGCCCGCGCGCGGATCTGAGCCGCCACCGCGTCGACCCCCTTGGCGACGCAACGCGGCGCCGCGCCCGGCTTGCGGTCCCATTTCAGCGCCACGGCGTAGTGGGTCGGGTTGACGATCACCACGTCGGCCTTGGGAACCTGCTGCAGCATCTGGTTGGTGGCGATGGCCTCGGCGCGGGCGCGGCGGGCCTGCTTCATGTAGGGGTCGCCGTCGACCTCCTTGCTCTCCTTGCGCAGGTCTTCGAGCGACATCCGCAGCTTGCGGGCGTGGTCGTAGCGCTGCCAGAGAAAGTCGACCGCGGCGATGGCCACGGAGATCGCGGCGACCAGCGTCAGCAGCGAAACCCCCATGCGGCTCAGCTCGCTTGGCAGGGCGCGCGCCTCCATCCCCGCCGTGCGCACCAGCTGCTCGGCATGGGCGATCAGCCACCACCAAAGCGCCGTGGAGATCAGCGCCATCTTGGCGGCGCTCTTGAGGAACTCCACGATGCCGGTCGGGCCGAACTTGTTGCCCGCCACCTCGATCGGGTCGATCCGCGAGAGCTTGGGCTTGAGCTTTTCGGTGGAGGCGACGATGGCGCGCTGCGCCAGCAGCGAGGCCAGCACCGCCGCCGCCGGCGCGAGGAACACCGGCGCCGTCGCGAGCGCCGCCTTGCCCGTCAGCCAGCCTGCGAGCGCCAGCCCGCCGGGCCCGAGGATGCGCCCCTCCAGCCGGTCGACCGAGCCGAGAAACACCATCGCGGCTTGCGTGAACTGCTCCGCGGCGGCGGCGCCCAGCGTCAGCAGCATGCCCAGAAAGGCGAGATAGGCGGCGGCGGCGTTGACGTCGATCGAGCGCGGCACGTCGCCCTTCTCGCGGGCCTGGTCGAGCTTGCGCTCGGTGGGCTCGAAACTCTTGTCCTGGCCCTGATCGCCGTCCTCGGCCATGCCGCCCTCCGCTCAGGGCCGCGCGAAAAGCGGCGCGGCCATGACGTCGGTCAGGTCGTCGCCCCAATGGCGCAGAGCCACGGGCGTGGCGAGAAACATCAGCAGAAGCGCGCCGGCGGTGATCGCGGGCGCGCCGACGAAGGCGACCATCAGCTGCGGCATCGCCTTGTTGATCGCGCCCAGCGCCACATTGTAGACGAAGGCCGCCAGCACGAAGGGCGCGGCGAGCGACAGCGCGAGCGAGAACGCCCCCGCCACCCGCCGCGCGCCCCAGTCGGCGACTTCCGCGCCGAGCGGAAAGACCCCGAAGGGCAGATGCTGGTAGCTCTCGATCAGCGCGGCGGCGGCGTAGGCCGGCAGCCCCAGCGCGAAGGCGAGCACAATCCCCGCCACCGCCAGCAGATTGGCGTAAGCGGGTTGCGGGTCTGCGGTGAGCCCCTCGCCGAACATTTGCGCGACCGAGGTCGCCTGCGCCGCCATCGAGCCCGCCATCTGCAGCGCGAAGATCATCAGCCGCACCGACAGGCCCAGCACCATGCCGCAGACCGCCTCCGCCACCATGGTCCGCCCAAGCTCCGCCGGGGTCGCGCCGACCAGATCGGCGAGCGGGGCGACCGCGGGCCAGATCAGCGCGCCGAGCGCCAGCGCGCCGCCCAGCTTGACGCGCGCAGGCAGCGCGTTCTCGCCGAGGCCGGGCAGCAGGGCGACCATGGCGCTGACGCGGGCGAACACCGCGAAGGCGGCGTAGACCGAGGCCTGTCCCATCTGCAGGAACGGGTCGAGCCGGGCGAGGATGTCCTCGGCGGTCATGGCCCGGCGCTCACGCGACGCCGACCAGCGCGGGCTTCACATCCGAGCCGATCTCCTCATAGGACAGCACCGGGTTGGAAAGCCCCTTCGCCGACAGCACCGTGCGCACGAAGCGCCGCCGCCGGGTCGAGGTCGCCACCACGGCGCGCCGCCCCGACCGCGCGGCCTCCGCCACCTTGTCGGCGACGGCCTTGGCGAGGCGGTTGAATTCGGCCGGCGGCAGGGCGACGTCATGCGTCCCGCCTTCGCCGGGGCTCTCATGGGTCTGGAACAGCGCCTCCCATTCCGGCCCGAGCTGGACCAGCGGCAGCGCGCCGTCGGCCTCGCGCAGCTCGGCGACCAGCTGGAAGCCGAGCCGCCGGCGCACATGCTCGACCACGTTCTCGGCCGCGCCATAGGCCCGGCCCTCGGCGATGGCCTCCAGGATCAGCGGCAGGTTGCGCACCGACACCTGCTCCTCCAGCAGAAGCCGCAGCACGCCCTGCAACAGGTCCACCGGCACCTTGTCGGGGACGAATTCGTCGAGGATGCGCCGGTTGGCCTCGGCGCGGATCGGGTCGGAGACGGTGACGAATTCCTCCAGCAACCGGCGCAGCACGCGGCGGCTGAACAGGCGGCCGAAATTGTCCTTGATGGTCTCCAGCAGATGCGTCGCCACCACTTCGACCGGGCCGACCACCGCCATGCCGGTGAGGCTCGCCTCCTCCTTGCGGTCGGCGTCGATCCAGCGGGCGGGGGCGCCGTAGACCGGCTCGCGCACGTCCTCGCCCGGGGTGAGCAAGGGTCGGGTCTCCGACAGCAGCGCCAGCACCTTGCCCCGGCGCAGGATGTTGCGCGAGGCCTCCACCCCTTGGATGCGGATGGCGTATGTCCCGTCGGGCAGCGCGGGGTCGTCGGTCAGGCGGATGTCGGGGATCACGACGCCCCAGGCGGCGGCGATGTGCTGGCGGATGTTGGCGATGCGCGCGTCGAGCCCGGTCGCGGGGTCCATCACGGTCGCGACGAGGTCCGGGGCGAACAGCACATGGATCTCGTCGAGGTCGAGCGTGTCGCCGAGCGTCTTCTTCGGCGCTGCGTCGGTCTTCTCGTCGACCTCGGCGGGTTTGACGAGGGCGGCCCGCCGCTCTTTCTCGGCGAGCCACGCCGCGCCGCCGAGCGCCGCCGAGCCCATCAGGAAGGGAATGAAGGGCAGGCCGGGCAGCAGCGCGAACAGCCCCAGCAGCGCCGCCACCGTCGCCAGCGCCAGCGGATAGGCGCCGAGCTGGCGGGTCAGCGCCCGGTCCGCCGCGCCGAAGGCCCCGCCCTTGGACAGCAGCAGCGCCGAACCGATCGAGATGATCACGGCGGGGATCTGGTTCACCAGCCCGTCGCCGACCGTCAGGATCGCATAGGTGCGGAAGGCGTCGCCGATGTCCATGCCGTGGACGCCCGCGCCCATCGCCACGCCCATAAGCAGGTTCAGCAGCGTGATCAGCAATCCCGCCACCGCGTCGCCCTTCACGAATTTCGACGCGCCGTCGAGCGAGCCGAAGAAGGTCGTCTCCTCCTGCTCCGTCTTGCGCCGCGCCGACGCTTCGGCGTGGCTGATCGCGCCGGCGGCCATGTCGCTGTCGATGGCGAGCTGCTTGCCGGGCATGCCGTCGAGCGCGAAGCGGGCGCCGACTTCGGCCATGCGGCCTGCGCCCTTGGTGATGACGATGAAGTTGACGATCAGCAGCACGCCGAACACGACGAGCCCGAGGAACACGTCGCCCCCCATCACGAACATCGCCACGCCCTCGATCACCGCGCCGGCGGCGTCGGTGCCCTCATGCCCCTGTCCGATGATCAGTTTGGTCGAGGAGACGTTGAGGCTGAGCCGCAGCATCAGCGAGGCGAGCAGCACGGTGGGAAAGGCCGAGAAGTCGAGCGGGCGCTCGATGAAGAGCGTCGTCGTGAAGATCAGGATCGCCAGCGCGAAGGAGGCTGCGAGCCCGATGTCGAGCACCCAGGAGGGCACCGGCAGCACCATCATCACGATGATCGCCATCAGCGCAACGGCGAGGAACACCGTGGGCTGGCGCAGCATCGCGAAGTTGAACTCGGGCAGGGCGATGGGGGCGGCGGGCTCGGCCATGTGCGTCTAGTCGATCAGGGCGCGGGAGGCGCCGCGCAGGAGAGGGCCGCCGGACAGGCGCAGAAGCCCGCCCTGCGTCGGGTGGAACATCGCCGTCGCACCGGTTCCGAGCCGCACGGCCACGGCGCCTGCGCTTCGCTCCGCCGCCGCCGCGCGCAGCCGCCATTCCGGCGGGACAGGGCGGCGCGTGGAGACTGGGGGCGGCGCGGCGGCGATCCGGGGAGCGTCCGCAGGGGCGGAAGGATCGAAGGGCGCGTCGGGGTCGCCGCGGGCGAGGATGTCGTCGAATCGGGCGCGGTAGCGCTGCACGAAATGCGGCGTGCGCGAATGGTAGAAGCCGGCCGCCTGCGACCAGTTCGCGGTCTCGGCGAACAGGCCCGAGAGGAACCGCGCCGCATAGTCGGCGTTGGCCTCCGGCTCGAACATCTCCTCGACCGAGGCGAAATGCTCGCCATGCCAGCGGTAGTTGATCTGGAAGCAGCCGACGTCGAAGCTGCGCGCGCCGCGCGCCATCTCGCGCTTCACATAGGCCAGCGCCTCGGCGCGGCTGTCGAACCAGCGCCCCTTGCCCTCCATGTTGACGGTCCACGGCCAGGGCTGCAGCCGCCCGCCCTTCGCCCGCCCCGTCTCGGTGCGCGTCAGCGTGCGCAGCACGGCGCGCGGGATGCCGCGCGCGTCGGCGGCTGCGTCTGCCGTGGCGAGGCAGATCGCCGCCGGATCGTCCAGCGGCGCCGCCTCGCGCGACGCCTGAGCCGGTCCGGCGAGCGCGGCGAGCGCGATCAGCGCGGCGAGGGCTGCGCGCATCTCAGCCCCCCGCGACGAGGGCGAGGATACGGCGCTGGTAGAACTCCACGAGCAGCATCCCCGTGCCGCCCATGCTGATCCAGAACACCACCGCGATGGCGGCGAGCTTTGGCACGAAGGTGAGCGTCATCTCCTGCACCGAAGTCAGCGCCTGGAAGAGGCCGATGGCGACGCCGGTGATCAGCGCCACGGTCAGCACGGGGGTCGAGACGACGAAGGTCGTCCACAGCATCTCGCGCAGGATGTCGAGAATCTGGCCTTCGCTCACGCCGGCTTCTCCGGGCTGGCGGGGCCGGGCCGAGGCGCGCGCGCGTCAGACCGGCATCCGCAGGATTTCGTTGTAGGCTTCGACCACCTTGTCGCGCACGGTGGTGGCGGTCTCGACGGCGAGCTCGGTCTGCGCCAGCGCCTGCACGACCGACTGCGCGTCGGCGCGCCCTGCCAGTCCGGACTTGACCGTCTCCTCCGCGCCGCGCAGGGCGCGCAGAGTTTCGAGCGCGCCGTCCTGCAGCGAATTGGCGAATTGCGCCGGCGCCTGCTGCGTGGGTTGCGCCGGTTGCGGCTTGGCGTGGGTGGCGGCGTCGGCGTAGAGCCGGCCGGCGAGGGGGGCGCGGACGTCCATTCAACTCACCGCTTCAACAGGTCGAGCAGCGACGACGACATGCGCCGCGCCTGATCGAACATGCGCAGATTGGCCTCATAGCTGCGCTGCGCCTCCCGCGCGTCGGCCACTTCGACCACCAGCGAGACGTTGGAGCCATCGTAGACCCCCTGCTCGTTCGCCAGCGGATTGCCGGGATCGTAGATCTGCGCGAGCGGCGCCTGGTCGAGCCGCACCGGCCCCGTCACCTGCACGCCGCCCTGGCGCGCGGCCTCCTCGAAGCTGATCATCTTGCGCCGGAAGCCCGGCGTGTCGGCGTTGGCGATGTTCTCGGAGATCAGCCGCAGGCGGCGGCTCTGCGCCTCCATGCCGCTCGCCGCGACCGAGAACGTGGAGATGAAGTCGCCCATGCCCCGCCCTCCTCACCGGCCCAGCGCTTTGCGCAGAATGTCGAGCGTCTTGCCGTAGACGGCGGTGGCGCGGTCGTGGTCGCCCAGCGCCTTGGCCGCGCGCGCCAGCTGGTCGTCGAGCGCCACGTCGTTGCCGTTGGGGCTGTCGGCGCCCATCGCGCTGTCGAGGCGGGCCTCCAGCGCGCGCGCCTGCGCGTGGTGCAGATGGCCGGGCCGCGTGGCGCGGGGCCCTTCGGAGGCGCGCGACATCAGCTCGGTGAAGGGGGTCAGGTCGCGGGCGCGATAGCCGGGCGTGTCGGCGTTGGCGACGTTGCGGGAGATGAGGTCGTGACGCGCCGAGGCGTGACGCCCCAGGGCGTCGGCCATGCGCAGGATCGCGAGATCGGTCATCGGGGGTTCTCCCTCGTCTTTCGCAACCGGCAGTTAAGCCCTCAGGCGTTACCGATGCGTCACCGCCGCCGGAACGGCCCCGCGGAAAAATGCGGAGCATTGTCTTGAAATCGCTCGACGCGCTCGCCTCCGAACTCGACCGGCTGACGCCGCTGAAACTCTGGGGCCGCGTGAGCGCGGTCGGCGCGGCGAGCCTGCGCGTCGGTGGGCTCGAGGCCGCCGCGCGGCGCGGCGACCGTCTGCGCGTGGCCCCGCAGGGCCGTCCCGAACTCCTCGCCGAGATCGTCTCGCTCTCGCCGGAAGGGGCCACTGCGATGTGGTTCGGCACGGGCGAAGGCGTCGCGGTCGGCGACAGGGCGTGGCTAGAGCCGCAGGCCGGCGTCCGCCCTGGCCCGGCCTGGATCGGCCGGGTGGTGGACGCCTTCGGCGCGCCGCTCGACGGGCGCCCGCTCGCCGACGGCCCGGCTTTCGCGCCGCTGCGCCGCGCCCCGCCGCCCGCCGCGCAGCGCCGGGCGTTGGGCGCGCGGCTGGAGACCGGCCTCGCCGTCTTCGACACGCTGCTGCCCATCGCGCGCGGCCAGCGCATCGGGCTGTTCGCGGGCTCCGGAGTCGGAAAATCCACATTGCTCGCGCAGCTCGCGCGGGGGGTCCAGGCGGATGTGGTCGTGCTCGGGCTGATCGGCGAGCGGGGGCGCGAAGTCCGGGACTTCATCGAGAACGTGCTCGGCCCGGAGGGGATGAAGCGCGCCGTGGTCGTCGCCGCCACCGCCGACCAGTCGCCGCTCGCCAAGCGACAGGCGGCCTGGCTCGCCACCGCCGTCGCCGAGACCTTCCGCGACGAAGGCCGCCATGTCCTGCTCCTGCTCGATTCCATCACCCGATTCGCCGAAGCGCATCGAGAAGTCGCCCTCGCCGCGGGCGAAGCGCCGAGCTTGCGCGCCTATCCCCCTTCCACGGCTCACGCCATCGCCAGCCTCGTCGAGCGGGCGGGGCCGGGGGCGGGGGCGCAGGGGGATGTGACGGCGGTCTATTCGGTGTTGGTCGCCGGGTCGGACATGGAGGAGCCGGTCGCCGACATCACGCGCGGCGCCATCGACGGCCATGTGGTGCTGGAGCGGACCATCGCCGAGCGCGGGCGCTATCCTGCGGTGGACGTGCGCCGCTCGGTGTCGCGCAGCCTGCCGGGCTGCGCCTCCCAGGCCGAGAACGCGCTGATCGCGCGGGCGCGGCGGCTGATCTCGGTCTATGAGGATAGCGAACCGATGATCCGCACCGGGCTTTACGCCGCCGGGGCCGACCCGGAAGTCGACGCGGCCATCGCGGCGCATGGGCCTCTGGAGGCTTTGATCGCGGCCCCTGCGCTCCAGGGGGCGGCGGGCGCCTTCGCCACGCTCGCCGCCGCGCTCGGGAACCAGACGCCTCGCAGTCAGTAGGCGCCCTCGGTGCGGAACAGGCGCAGCGGCGTCAGCAGCAGGATCTTCAGGTCGAGCAGGAACGACCAGTTCTCGATGTAGTAGAGGTCGTGTTCGAAGCGCTGCTTCAGCTTCTCGGGGTCGTCGATCTCGCCGCGCCAGCCGTTGATCTGCGCCCAGCCGGTGATGCCGGGGGGCACCTTGTGCCGACCCGAATAGCCCTCCACGATCTCGGTGAAGGTCTGTTGGCGGCTGGACACCGCGTTGAGCGCATGCGGGCGAGGGCCGACCAGCGAGAGCTCGCCGGCGATCACGTTGAAGAGCTGGGGCAGCTCGTCGATCGAAGTGCGCCGGATGAACGCGCCGACGCGGGTCACGCGCAGATCGCCCTTCACGACGATCGAGCGGGCGGTCGGGTCGGCGGCCTCGTGGCGCAGCGAGCGGAACTTCCAGACCCGCACCGGTTGGTCGTTGAAGCCGTGACGCAGCTGGCGGAAGAAGACGGGGCCGGGCGTGTCGAGACGGATCGCGAGCGCGGTCGCCAGCATGACCGGCGACAGCGCGACCAGCGCGAGGCACGCGACGGCGATGTCGAAGCCGCGCTTCAGGAGCCGCGCGCCGCCTGCGACAGGCTGGCGCATCACGTCGATGAGGGCGCCGTCGCCCCCGGTCCCGTGCTGCGGAAAGGCGAAATCGGCGCTGTAGGCCGACAGGCGCACGTCCACGGGCAGCACCCAGAGCTGCTTGAGCAGCGACAGGATGCGCTGTTCGGCCGAGAGCGGCAGCGTGACGATCAGCATGTCGATGCGCGCGATCCGGGCGAAGGCGACGAGTTCGGCGACCGTGCCGAGCTTGCGCACCCCCGCCACCAGCGGCGGCGAGCGGTCGTCGCCGCGGTCGTCGAACATGCCGACGATGCGGATGTCGTTGTCCGCGCGCGACTTTAGGCCCGCGATGAGCTTCTCTGCGTTGCCGCCGCCGCCGACGACCACCGCCCGCCGCTCTGTGACGCCGGCCTGAAGCGCCCAGCGCGCCGCCGCAGCCGTCAGAGCGCGCAGCGGCGCGAGGGCGAGCAGCCCGGCGAGTCCGATCGCCCCCGCCGCCGCCCCCGCCGCCGAAGCGCCGCCGAGCGCAGCGGCGGCTGCGAGACCTGCGGCCCAGAAGGTCGCGAACGCTGCGCCGAACCCCGCGCCGAAGCGCCTCAGCGCGCGCAGGCGATAGCGCCCCGCCGCGCCGAGCGCCCCAGCTGCGCCGAGCGCCCCTGCGACGGCGAGCGCCGCCTGCGCGCCAGAGCTCCCCGGAGCGGCGAAGCCGAGCGCGAGCCAGAGCGCGGCGAACATCGCGGCGGCCTCGAGCGCCCCGGCGATCAGGGCGAGGTTGGCGGGCCGCAGCGGCGCGGCGCGCAGGGTTTCCGCGACGTGCTCGGCGTCGCCGCTCAGCGCCGCGTCGGCGCGGGCTTCGGCCGAGTTCGCCGCACGGACCCGATCGAGCGTCAGGCCCGCCCATCGATCGACAGCCGACATCGGAACTTCCTCCGGACATGGGACGCGCCACCGCGCCGCCGCCATTTCTATCGGGCGGGCATATTTGCCGGAGTGCTAAAGGTGCGATTTTAGCGATCGGCGCAGGCGAGGCGCTTTCGCTCAGCCCTCCGTCGCCGGCCCGTCATAGGTCCAGCGATAGGCGGGGGGCGTCGGACCCTTGTTGCGACCGCCCTGCTGCATCTGCTCCCAGGCGTGGGCGACGGCGCCCACCGAGCGCGACAGGCAGAACAGCCCGCGCGCGAGCGGCGCCGCGAAGCCGAGTTCGGCGTAGATCACCGCCGTCGCGCCGTCGATGTTCATCGGCACGGGCGCGCCCCTTCGGCCGGCGAGTTCGGCCTCGACCGCGCGTGCGATGGCGGCGAAGCGGCCCGAGACCACGCCTTGCGCCGCGGCCTCGTCGACCAACCCCAGCAGCCGCGGCGCGCGGGGGTCGACCGGCTTGTGGAAGCGGTGGCCGAATCCGGGGAGGTATTTCGATCGCTCGGCACGCCAACGGTCGATCTGCGCGGCGGCCGCCCGGTCCAGCGGCGTCGCCTGCGCTGCGGCGTCGATGGCGCAGTAGAGCTCCACCGCCTGCTCGCCGGCGCCGCCATGCACGTCGTCGAGCATGTTGACCGCGCTGGCCAGCGCCCCGTTCAACCCGAGCCCGCAGGTCACCGCCATGCGCGCAGTGGCGATGGAGGGCGCCTGCGGCCCGTGATCGACCGCAGCCACCAGCGCCGCCTCGAGGAGCTTCGCCTGCGCGTCGGTCGGCAGGTCGCCGCGGGTCAGCAGCCAGATCATCTGCGGGAAGGTGACGTTTCCGATCAGCGTCTCGACCGGATGGCCGCGAAAGGCGATCCGGCCCGGCGCCATGTCGATGATCGACGTGCGCCACCAGTCCGAGACGTCGCTCATATCACCCCCTCCGCGCAGAGCTTCGCGATCTCGTCCGCGTTCAGCCCGAGCGCGCCCCAGACCTCCGCCGCATGCTGGCCCAGCATCGGCGGCGGACTCGCGACATGCGGACTCTCGCCGTCGATGCGCACCCCCGTCGTCGCCACCTCGATGGGCCGACCGACGCCGGGAACCTCTTCGAAGCGGCTCAGAAAGCCCCGGCCGGCCACCTGCGGCGAGGCGAGCGCCTCGGGCACGGTGAGCACGGCGCCCGCCGGCACGCCGAGGGCGTTGAGCTCCTCGGCCCACTCGTCCGCGGGACGCCTGCGGAGGGTTTCCTCCAGCGCAGCGCGCAGGGCGAGGCGGTTGCGCTTGCGGTCCTCGCGCGTCGCATAGTCGGGGTCGGCGAGCAGGTCCTCGCGCCCGAGATGGCGGCACAGCGCGACCCATTGCTCCTGCTTGTTGGCGGCGATGTTGATCGGCCCGCCGCCCGTCTCGAAAGCTCCCGACGGGGCGGATGTCGGATTCTCGTTGCCGTTCGGCTGCGGTTCGACGCCGGCGATCAGGTGGTTGGAGACGACCCAGCCCATGGTGGCGAGCACCGACTCGAGCATCGAGACGTCGAGCATGCAGCCGCGCGGTTCGGCGTTCAGCGCCGCTGCGACGGCGAAGGCGGCGGTCATGCCGCCGACGGTGTCGGCGATGGGATAGCCGACCCGCAGCGGCGCGCTCGCCCCGTCTCCGGTGATCGACATCGCCCCCGAGGCCCCCTGGACGATCTGGTCGTAGGCCGGGCGCGCCCGCCACGGCCCCTGCTGGCCGAATCCGGAGATGGCGCAATAGACCAGCCGCGGGTTCGCGTCCTTCAAAGTCTCGTAGCCGAGGCCGAGCCGGTCCATCACGCCGGGGCGGAAATTCTCGACCAGCGCGTCGGCGCCGGCGACGAGGCGCTTCAGGAGGTCTTTTCCGCGCGGGTCCTTGAGGTTGAGCGTGACGGATTTCTTGCCGGCGTTCTGCGCGAGGAACGACACGCCCATGCCGCGCGCGTTGAGGTCGGGATCGGCGCCGAGACTGCGCGCCAGATCGCCCGAGCCGACCGCCTCGACCTTGATCACCTCGGCCCCGAAATGCGCGAGCTGGCAGCAGCAGAACGGGCCTGCGAGCACATTGGTCAGGTCGAGGACGCGGACGCCGGCGAGGGGGCGCATGGGCGGGGTCTCCGGAGCGCGGATCGCAGCCATGCGCACTAGCAGAGCGGCGCTGCGGGGTCCATCCGGGGCGCCGTCGCCACGGCGGCGACGGATCGGGCGGCGAAGCGGGCGACGGAGCGCCGCCCGAACTCGCCGCCCCGAGCGCGCGCCTCGACCGCGCCGCGGCCTCGGCGCTCAGTATTCGGGCGTCACGCCCCACACGTCGCGTGCGTAGCCCCGGATCGTGCGGTCGGACGAGAACATCCCCATCCGCGCGACGTTGAGGATCGCCTTGCGCCGCCAGCCGTCCTGATCGCGCCACGCCGCGTCGATCTCGCGCTGCATCTCGTAATAGGCGGTGAAGTCGGCGCAAACCTGGAACCAGTCATGGTGGCGCAGATTTTCGACGAGCGCCGCGTAGCGCGTCGGCTCTTCGGGCGAGAAAGCGCCGGCGGCGATCTGGTCGACGACTTCGGCGAGATGCGGATCGGCGTCGATGGCCTTGGAGGGATTGTAGCCGGCCTCGCGGATCGCCAGCACCTGCTCGGCGGTGTGGCCGAAGATGAAGATGTTCTCCCAGCCGACCTGCTCGCCGATCTCGACATTGGCGCCGTCGAGCGTGCCGACGGTCAGCGCCCCATTCATCGCGAACTTCATGTTGCCGGTCCCAGACGCCTCCTTGCCGGCGGTGCTGATCTGTTCGGACAGGTCCGAGGCGGGGATCAGGATTTCGGCCATCGAGACGTTGTAGTTGGGCGGATACACCACCGACAGCCGGCCCCGGCAGGCGGGGTCGCGGTTGATCGCGCGCCCGACGTCGTTGATCAGCTTGATGATCAGCTTGGCCATGGCGTAGCCCGGCGCGGCCTTGCCGCCGAAGATCTTGACGCGCGGCGCCCAGACGGCGTCGGGATCGCGGCGGATCGCGTTGCGCAGGGCCGCAGCCTCCAGCACGTTCAGCAGCTGGCGCTTGTACTCGTGCATCCGCTTGATCTGCACGTCGAACATCGCGTCGACGGGGATGTTCTGCCCGTGCGCGCTTTCGAGCCAGCGCGCGAAACGGCGCTTGTTCGCCGTCTTGATCATCGCGAACCGGGCGCGGAAGGCGGGGTCGTCGGCGTGCTTCTCGAGAGCGCGCAGCCGGTCGAGATCGGTCACCCAGCCTTCGCCAAGCGCGTCGTTGAGCAGGCTGCGCAGACCCGGATTGCATCCCCAGATCCACCGCCGGGGCGTCACGCCATTGGTTTCGTTGACGATGCGCTCGGGATGCAGCGCGTGCAGCTCCGCGAACACCGTCTTCTTCATCAGCTCGGTGTGCAGCGCGGAGACGCCGTTGACGCGGTTGGCCGAAATGAAGGCCAGATCGCCCATGCGGACTTCGCCGCCGTCCACGATCTTCACCGAGGCCGGGCGCGTGTGCCGCTTGGCGTGCAGCGCGTCGATCCGCTCAATGATCTGCATGTGGCGCGGCAGCGCCTGCGCCATCAGGTCCACCGACCAGCGCTCCAGCGCCTCTGGCAGCAGTGTGTGGTTGGTGTAGTTGAGGCAGCGCCGCGCCACGTCGAAGGCGGCCTCGAACCCCATTCCGTGCTTGTCGGTCAGCAGCCGCACCAGCTCCGGCGCGGCGATGGCGGGGTGGGTGTCGTTGAGCTGGATCGCGCAGGCCGAAGGCAGTTGCGTCATGTCGTTGGAATGGGCGAGATAGCGGCGCAGGATGTCGGCGAGCGAGGCGGCGGTGAAGAAATACTCCTGCTTCAGCCGCAGCTCCTTGCCTTGCGGCGTCGTGTCGTCGGGGTAGAGCACGCGGCTGATCGTCTGGGCGAAGACGCTCGGCGCCGCTGCGCCGAGATAGTCGCCATGGTTGAAGCGTTCGAGGTCGAACTCGAAGACCGGCTGCGCCGACCACAGGCGCAGCGTGTTGGCCCAGCGCCCGCGCCAGCCGGGAACCGGCGTGTCGTAGGCGACCGCCATCACCGTCTCGGCGGCCTTCCACATGCCGCTGTCGCCGCTGACCCGCGCCTCGCCGCCGAAATTCACCGGATAGGCGACTTCGGAGCGTTCGAACTCCCACGGATGGGCCTGGCGCAGCCAATCCTCGGCCTCCTCGCCCTGCCAGCCGTCATGGAAGCTCTGGCGGAACAGGCCGTGGGCGTAGCGGATGCCGTAGCCATGCGCGGCGACGCCGACCGTCGACATCGAATCGAGGAAACACGCCGCGAGCCGCCCCAACCCGCCATTGCCCAGCGCCGCGTCCGGCTCGTCGAGCACAAGCGCGGAATAGTCGACGTCGAGGCTCTCGACCGCGCCGCGCGCGGCCTCCTCGAGGCCGAGATTGTTGATCGCGTCTTCCAGCAGCCGCCCGATCAGGAACTCCATCGAGAGGTAGTAGACGCGCTTGCGGTTGGCCCCGTAGATCCGATTGGTCGTCGTGAACCAGGGATCGACCAGCAGGTCGCGAATCGCCCGCGACAGGGCGAGCCGCCAGTCGGTGAGCGTGGCTGTGGGCGTGTTCTTGCCGATCGAATAGCGCAGATGGCCGAGCATCGCCTCGCGCAGCGTCTCCGCCGTCACGGGCTGGTCGGATTTGAGAGCGACCGACATGTCGCCGAACGTACCATACATGCGCTGGCCCCCCGAGCCTCGGCGAAGACCCGCCGGCTGGAACAGGTCTATATTCGTTTGCGCGCCATTCAACCGCGACCATGGTGAGTGAGCGCTTAACGCGCCCTTGTGTCGTATCGGCGCCGCGCGGATGCGCAGTCCTGTCGCGGCGCCGCTGGCGCGCGCAGGCGCTCTGCGCCATCGTCCGCCGCATGACGCCCGCCCTCCTCGAATCGCGCCCCGAGGGGCTTTACAGCCCCGCAGCCGGCGTCTTCATCGACCCCGTACGCCCGGTCGCCCGCGCCGTGGTCACACATGGCCACGCCGATCACTGCCGCCCCGGCTCGCGCGCGCTGCTCTGCACGCCCGAAACGGCGGAGATCGCGCGCGCCCGATTCGGACCCGACGCCTTCGGCGCCGTCCAGCCGCTGCGCTGCGGCGAGGCGCTGCGGGTCGGCGACGCGACCTTGCGGCTCGTCCCGGCGGGCCATGTTCTCGGCTCTGCGCAGGTTGCGATCGAGGCGGGCGGTCGGCGGGCGGTGGTCTCGGGCGACTACAAGCGCCGTGCCGACCCCACTTGCGCGCCCTTCGAACTCGTCCCCTGCGACCTGTTCGTCACCGAGGCGACGTTCGGCTTGCCGGTGTTCCGCCATCCGCCGGTCGAGGGCGAGATCGCGAAGCTTCTGCGCGCGCGCGCCCGCGCGCCCGAGCGGGCGGTGGCGGTCGGCGTCTATGCGCTCGGCAAGGCGCAGCGACTGATCGCGGAGCTGCGGCGGGCGGGGTTCGACGAGCCGATCCATCTGCACGGCGCGCTGGTGAAGCTCTGCCGGCTCTATGAGCGCCTCGGCGTCCCGCTCGGGCAGTTGGCGGACGCCAAGGCGACGGCGAAGGAGGCGTTGCGCGGGGCGATCGCGCTGGCGCCGCCTTCGGCGCTGGCCGACCGCTGGGCGCGGCGGCTGCCCGATCCGATCGTCGCCGCGGCGAGCGGCTGGATGCGGGTGCGCCAGCGCGCGAAGCAGCGCGGCGTCGAGCTGCCGCTGATCGTCTCCGACCATGCCGATTGGGACGAGCTGACCGCCACCATCGTCGAGACAGGCGCGTCGGAAGTCTGGGTGACGCATGGGGCCGAGGAGGCGCTGATCCACTGGTGCGCGACGCGCGGGATCGCGGCGCGCGCGCTGTCGCTCGCGGGACGCGAGGAGGGCGGCGAATGAGCGACCGCAGCGCCGCCGGGAACTTTCGCGGCGGGCTTCTGATGACCGCCTCGATGGCGGGATTCGCGCTGGAGGACCTGTTCGTGAAGGCCGCCGCGCAGAGCCTGCCGGTGGGTCAGGTGCTGGCGATGTTCGGCGCGGCGGGCATGGCGTTCTTCGCGGCGCTGGCATGGGCGCGCGGCGAGCCGGCCCTGCCGCGCGCGCTGCTGTCGCGCCCGCTGCTCCTGCGCGCCGCGTTCGAGGCGACGGGGCGCGGCGCCTATGCGCTCGCCATCGCGCTCACGCCCCTGTCGAGCGCCTCCGCGATTCTGCAGGCCGCGCCGCTGGTGGTGACGCTCGGGGCCGCGGCCGTGTTCGGCGAGCGGGTGGGGTGGCGGCGGTGGCTCGCCATCCTCGCGGGCTTCGCGGGGGTCATGGCGATCCTGCGGCCCGGACTCGCCGGCTTCGAGGCGGCGTCGCTCTTCGCCGTGCTAGGGATGCTGGGTTTCGCGGCGCGCGATCTGGCGACGCGCGCGGCGCCGCCGGCGCTGTCCAACGCGCAACTCGGCGTTGCGGGCTTCGCCGTGCTGATCCCCACCGGCGCGGTGCTGCTGGCGGCCTCGGGCGGCGCTGTCTTTCCCGACGTGCGGGCGCTGGGGCTGGTGGGGGGCGCGGCGCTGTGCGGGGCGGCGGGGTATTTCTGGCTGACGGCGGCGATGCGGACCGGCGAGGTCGGGGCGGTGACGCCCTTCCGCTACACGCGGCTCGTCTTCGCGATGGCGCTCGGCGTTCTGGTCCTCGGCGAGCGGCCGGACGCCGCGACCCTCGGCGGCGCGGCGCTGGTGATCGCGAGCGGGCTCTACACGCTGCTGCGCGAACGGCGCCTGCGGCGCAATCAGAGCAATCCCAGCGCGTGAAAGCTCGCGTCGCGGTCCTTGCCGATCACCAGATGATCGTGCAGCGCGATCTCGACCGATCTGAGCGCCCCTTTGATCCGCCGCGTCATCTCGATGTCGGCTTGGCTGGGCGTGGCGTCGCCCGAGGGGTGGTTGTGGGCGAGGATCACGGCGGAGGCCGACAGCTCGAGCGCACGCTTGACCACTTCGCGCGGATAGACCGCCACCGCGTCCACCGTGCCGCGCGCCAGCGCCTCGTCGGCGATCAGCACGTTGCGCTTGTCGAGATAGAGCACTCGGAACTGCTCGACGGTCTCATGCGCCATCTGCGTCTTGCAGTAGTCCACCACCGTCGACCATGAGGACAGCGCGGGCCGCCCCAACGCCCGCGACCGCGCCAGCCGGCGCGCCGCCGCCTCGACCAGCTTGAGCTGATGGATCACCGCCTCGCCCGCGCCCTCCACTTCGCGCAGCCGCGCAGGCTCGGCCGAGATCGCGTGGTTGAAGTCGCCGAAGCGCGCGATCAGCCGTTTGGCGAGCGGCTTGACGTCGCGGCGCGGGATCGCGGCGAACAGCACCAGCTCCAGAAGCTCGTAATCGGGCATCGCGTCGGCGCCGTGGGCGGCGAAGCGGGCCTTCAGCCGCTCGCGATGGCCGTGCTGATGCGGCGGTTCCTCGGCGGCGGGCGCGCCAAGCAGGTCCGGCTGACGGCGCTCGCGCATCGCGCCCCGTCGCCTCAGCGGTCCCAGGTCGGGTGGAAGCGGTCGGTGGGCGAGAGGGTGAAGATCTCGACGCCCGTCTCGGTCACGCCGACCGAATGTTCGAACTGCGCCGAGAGCGAGCGGTCGCGGGTGACGGCGGTCCAGCCGTCGGACAGGATCTTGGTCTCGGGGCGGCCCAGATTGACCATCGGCTCGATGGTGAAGAACATTCCGGGCCGCAGCGTGGGGCCCGAGCCGGGGCGGCCGTAATGCAGCACGTTGGGCGCGTCGTGGAACACCCTCCCGAGCCCGTGGCCGCAGAAGTCGCGCACCACCGCGCAGCGCTCGGCCTCGACGTAAGTCTGGATCGCGTGGCCGATGTCGCCGAAGCTCGCGCCGGGGCGCACCGCCTCGATCCCGCGCATCAGCGCCTCGTGCGTGACGTCGATCAGCCGCTCGGCCCGGCGGCTGGGCTGGCCCGCGACGTACATGCGCGAGCTGTCGCCGTACCAGCCGTCGAGGATCACCGTGACGTCGATGTTTAGGATGTCGCCGTCGCGCAGGGCTTTCTCGCCGGGGATGCCGTGGCAGACGACGTGGTTGATCGAGATGCAGGACGACTTGGTATAGCCGCGATAGCCGAGCGTCGCGGGCCGCGCGCCTGCGGCGAGCATGTGGTCGTGGATGATCAGGTCGAGCTCGTCGGTGCGGACGCCGGGGCGGACATGCGCTGAGATCATGTCGAGAGTTTCGGCGGCGAGGCGGCCCGCCGCGCGCATCCCATCGAAATCCGCCGGCGGGTGCAGGCGGATGCCGTCTGGCGTTCTGTCGGGGCCGGCGCTGCGCTCCAAAACGGACGTCCCTTTCACGTTGGTTGTATTGTGGGGATGGCGCGGCGCGCCGCAAGAGCGAAACCGGCGCAATCGGCCTCAATCGGGCGGCGAAACGCTTTGTGTCGCAGACGCGCCGCGCCCCTAGACCCCGTTCCGCAGCGCCGCCGCGCCGATGTCGAGCGCCTTGCGCAAGGCTGTGGGCGCGGCGCGGCGCGCGGCGTCGAAAGGGCGGAACGCGCCGCGCGCGGGCGCGGCGTGCAGGGGCGCGCGCGCGACCATCACGCGCAGCGACAGGGTGAAATGGGTGAAGACGTGCCGCGCCTCGGCGCCGGCCTCGATCCAGTCGGCGGAGAACGGCGCTGCCGCGGCGACGGCGGCGGCGTCGGGGGGCGCTGCGGTCCAGTCGGTGCAGACCGGGCCGGACATGCCGCCGAGCAGGCCGGAATCGGGCCGCGTCTCGACCAGCGTCGCGCCATCGGCGCGCAACGCCACGAAGGCGACGCCGCAGCGATGCGGCTTGGCGGCTTTGGGCGCCTTGCGCGGAAGCGTCTCGGCGATCCCGCGCGCGCGGGCCACACAGGCCGCCGCCCAGGGGCAGGCGCCGCAGAGCGGGCGGCGCGGGGCGCAGAGCGTGGCGCCGAGGTCCATCGTCGCCTGCGCGAAATCGCCCGGGCGCGCGTTGGGGACGAGCGCCGCGACACGGGCGCGGATCGCGGGCTTGGCGTCGGGCAGGGGGGTCTCGACGGCGAAAAGCCGCGCGAAGACCCGCTCGACATTGCCGTCCACCACCGCGGCGGGCTTGTCGAAGGCGATGGCGGCGACGGCTGCGGCGGTGTAGGGGCCGATCCCCGGCAGGGCGCGCAAACCCTCTTCGTCCTCCGGGAACTCGCCCAGCGCCGCAACGGTTTGCGCGCAGGCGTGCAGGTTGCGGGCGCGGGCGTAGTAGCCGAGGCCGGCCCATTCGGCGAGCACCGCCTCGCGTGGGGCCGCCGCCAGCGCCGCGACGTCCGGCCAGAGCGTCGTGAACCGGGCGAAATAGGGGCCTGCGGCGGCGACGGTCGTCTGCTGGAGCATGATCTCCGACAGCCAGACGCGGTAGGGGTCGGGGCGGACGCCTGCGCGGCGTTCGGCGGGTCCGACGCGCCAGGGCAGCGCGCGGGCGGCGCGGTCGTACCAGCGCAGCAGGGCCTCGGCGCCGGGCGTCTCGACGGGGGCGCGCGAGGCGGGCATGGTGAGGGGAAGCGGCGGAGGGCTGTCCATGGCGGGCGATGATGGCGCGACGGAGCGGCGGCGCAAGGGCGGTTCGGGCTTCCGGCGCGCCGCCGTGGCTGCGGAGGCGACGCTCGGCGCCGCGAGCGCGAAGCGCGGTTTCGCCGAGCACCGGCTGATCTCGCAATGGCGCGCGCTGATGGGCGCGGAGATCGCCGAGGCCTGCGCGCCCGTGCGCATGAGCTGGCCAAAGGGCGGGCGCGGCGAGGGCGGCGGCGCGACGCTGACGGTCGAGGCGTCGGGGGCGCGGGCCCCGGAAGTGCAGCACGAGGCCGCCCGCATCGTCGAGCGCGTCAACCAGATCTGCGGCTGGCGGGCGGTGGCGCGGCTCAAGGTCGTGCAGAGCGGCGGCGCGCGCAGCCGGGAGGCGGACGCGCCGCGCGCGTCGGCTGCGCCCTTGGACGCCGCGAATTCGCCCGATATATCCGCCATTGCCGACGACGACCTGAGGCGCGCCCTGGCGCGGCTCGGGGCGAGCATCCGCGCGAAGGCGGAGCGGAACTGACCGAACGGGAGCCGACATGACCATCGCCAAGTCCCTCGACCGCCGCCGCGCCCTCGCGCTCGGCCTCGGCGCCGCCGCGCTCGCGGCGCTCCCCGCGCAGGCGCAGACCGCGCTGGAGGAGCGCGGCTATGCGCTGGGCGAGATGGTCCTCGGTTCGCCCGACGCGCCGCTGACCATCGTGGAGTATTCCTCCTTCACCTGCCCGCATTGCGCCACGTTCCACACGCAGACCCTGCCGGCGATCAAGGAGAAGTACATCGACACCGGCAAGGTGCGGCTGATCTTCCGCGAGGCGTATTTCGACCAGTATGGGCTCTGGGCGTCGATGCTGGCGCGCTGCGGCGGAGACTCGACGTTCTTCGGCTACGCCGACGTGCTGTTCGAGAAGCTGCAGGAATGGGCGCGGGCCGAGAACATCGTGGGCGAGTTGCAGCGGATCGGGCGGCTCGGCGGCCTGCCCGCCGAGCGCATCCAGCAATGCCTGTCGGACGAGGAGTTCATGCGCGTGCTGGTCGAGCGCTACCAGACCAATGCGCAGGCCGACGGGCTGCGCGCCACGCCGAGCTTCAAGTTCGGCGACGGCGCGCTCGTCAGCGGGGCGATGGGGGTCGAGGCGTTCTCGCAGATGATCGAGGACAATCTCTGAGGCGCGGGGACTTCGCCGCGCTCAGGCGTCCTCGAACCCCTCCAGCACGTTCACCGCGTTGATCCCGACCGCCTCGATGGCGTAGCCGCCCTCCATGCAGAACACGCTCGGCAGGCGGAGGCGGCCGATCCGGCGGCCCGCGTCCAGAAAATCCGGGCTGGCGAGGCGGAAGAAGCTGATCGGGTCGTCCTTGTAGGCGTCGACCCCGAGCGACACCACGAGCGCCTCGGCGCCGAAGTCTCGGATTCGCGCGAGGGCTGCGTCGAGCGCCTGCGACCAGAGGTCGTAGCCGGTTCCGGGCGGCATCGGAAAATTGGCGTTGGCGCCTTCGCCCTCGCCCGCGCCGGTCTCGTCTGCGAAGCCGAGGAAATAGGGGAACGCGTCCTCCGGCGCACCGTGCAGCGAGGCGAAGAAGACGTCCGAACGGCGGTAGAAGATGTCCTGCGTGCCGTTGCCGTGATGGAAGTCGATGTCGAGCACGGCGACGCGGTCCGCGCCGTCGCGCCGGAACGCCTCGGCGACGAGGGCGGCGTTGTTGAGGAAGCAGTAGCCGCCATACATGTCGGCGGTCGCGTGATGTCCGGGCGGACGGCAGAGCGCGAAGGCGACCCGCGCGCCGCCCGCGACATGGGCTTGCGCCGCCTGCGCCGACGCCGCCGAGGACAGCGCCGCCGCCCAGGTGCCGCCGGTGATCGCCGTCTCGGACGCGAGCGCGTAATAGCCGGCCCTGCCGTCGATGCAGCGCGGCGGGCGGGCCGTCTGCATCCTGCGAGCCGGGAACGAGGCCGCGATGATCTCGCCGGCATTGCCCGCGGCTGTCCACTCCGCCCAGGCATGTTCGAGGAAATCGAGATAGTCCGGCGCGCAGAGCGCCCGGACAGCCGACATGTCGGGCGCGCCCGGCGGCGCGATGTCGGTCAGCCCGCGCTCCTTCAGCCGGGCGAGGACGTATTCCACCCGGCTCGGGCGCTCGTAGGGCGTGACGAACTGGCCGCCTGACAACTCCGCCTGCGGGAAATGGCGGCGGTGCTCTTCGCTGTAGAAGGTCTTCATCTGCGCCCCAAGGCTGCTCGGACGCTGGAGGCTCGTCCTTGCACGGAGCGGCGTCAAGCGGGCCGCGTCGGCTGTTTTGTATGCATTATAGAAACAATAATTCCATGACTGTCGGGTTTGTCCTCCAAATCGCACAGCCTATGTTGCATCGCATCGGCAAACACTCTCGGGAGAGCCACATGAACCTTCTCGGCCTGTCCGGCTCGCTGCGCGCGGCGAGCTTCAACACAGCCCTTCTGCGCGAGGCCGCCGAGATCGCCGGCGCCGACGCCTTCGAACTCGGCGACCTGAACCTGCCGCTCTACGACGGCGACGTCGAGGCGGCGGGCATGCCGGCGTCGGTCGAGACGCTGATCGCGCAGGTCCGCGCGGCGGATGCGGTGATCATCGCGACGCCGGAATACAACAAGATGCTCTCGGGCGTGCTGAAGAACGCGCTCGACTGGCTGAGCCGCGTGAAGCCGATGCCGCTCGCGGGCAAGCCGACCGCCATCATGTCGGCGGCGGCGGGGCGCGGCGGCGGCGAGGTCGCGCAGTTCACCCTGCGCCACGCGCTCGCAGCCCATGCGCCGCGGCTGGTCGCCGGTCCGGCGGTGGCGATCGGCGGCGCTCACGACGCCTTCGCCGAGGGGACGCTGAAAGACGAGATGGCGCGCAAGCTGGTCGGCGATCTGATGGGCGCGCTCCGGGCCGAAGTCGGCGCGGTCGCGCGGGCCCGCGCGGCTTGACAGACCGGCCCCGTCGGCGTAACCGCGCGTCTTCCATCCGTTGGGGTGGAGTTTCGGCGCGCGCGGCCGTCGCAAGACGGGGCCTGTCGCCCCCGCAAGGGGGAGGAGGAGCGCGTCTCACACAGTTGAAACGACAAGGAGACGGCTGGTGACCAAACGCACCTCCGCGAAATACAAGCTCGACCGCCGCATGGGCGAGAACATCTGGGGGCGTCCGAAGTCCCCGGTCAATCGCCGCGAATACGGCCCCGGCCAGCACGGGCAGCGCCGCAAAGGCAAGATGTCCGATTTCGGCCTGCAGCTGCGCGCCAAGCAGAAGCTGAAGGGCTATTACGGCGATCTGACCGAAAAGCAGTTCCGCCGCATCTACGCCGAGGCCGAGCGCCGGCGCGGCGATACGGGCGAGAACCTGATCGGCCTGCTCGAGCGCCGGCTCGACGCGGTGGTCTATCGCGCGAAATTCGTGCCGACGGTCTTCGCCGCGCGCCAGTTCGTCAATCACGGCCACGTCAACGTGAACGGCCGCCGGGTCAACATCGCCTCCTACCAGCTCAAGGACGGCGACGTGGTCGAGCTGCGCGACAAGGCCAAGCAGATGGCGCTGGTGCTCGACGCCATCCAGTCGGCCGAGCGCGACACGCCGGACTATCTCGAGATCGACCATTCCAAGATGACGGTGACGCTGCTGCGCGCGCCGGCCCTTGGCGACGTGCCCTATCCGGTCCAGATGGAGCCCAATCTGGTCGTCGAGTTCTACGCGCAGAACTGATCCAGGGCGGATCGGTCGCGCCGCGATCGGGGCCTCCGCCAGCTGGCGGAGGCCCTTTGCTTTGGGGAGGCGACACGCGATGAGCGGCTCGGCGCTCGATCTGGCGGATGCGGAAAGCCTGCCGCGCTGGCGGAGGCCGGAATCGCTGCTGGCGCTGATGACTTTCGGGATGACGCTCGCCTTCTCGACCTGGATGGCGGCGCTCAACAATTTCGTCGTCGAGGCGGCGGCCTTCGACGGGGCGGACATCGGCGTGCTGCATGCGGTGCGCGAGATCCCCGGCTTTCTCGCCTTCCTCGTGGTGTTCCTGCTGGCGATCATCGCCGAGCAGCGGCTGGCGCTGCTGTCGCTGGTGGCGCTCGGGGTCGGGACGGCGCTGACGCCGGAACTGCCGAGCTGGTGGGGGCTGATGGCGACCACCGTGATCTCCTCGGTGGGCTTTCATTATTTCGAGACGGTCAACCAGTCGCTGCAGCTGCAATGGCTGCCGAAGGAGCGCGCGCCGCAGGCGCTGGGGCGGATTCTCTCGGTCGCCTCGGGGACGTCGCTGCTGGTCTACGGGTCGATCGCGCTGTCGGGCTGGCTCGGCGGCCCGGTCGACTATCACCTCGTCTACTGGATCGGCGGCGGCGGCTGCGTTGCGGTGACGCTGTTCGCCTGGCTCGCCTATCCGCAGTTCCGCGCGCCGCATGCGCAGGGCAAGAAACTGGTGCTGCGCTCGCGCTACTGGCTCTATTACGCGCTGGTGTTCATGGGCGGGGCGCGGCGGCAGATTTTCGTCGTGTTCGCGGCCTTCATGATGGTCGAACGCTTCGGCTTCGCGCTGCACGAGGTGACGGCGCTTTTTCTGGTCACCTATCTCGCCAACATGTTCTTCGCCCCCGTGGTCGGGCGGCTGATCGGACGCTATGGCGAGCGGATGGCGCTGTCGGTCGAATATGTCGGGCTGGCTTTCGTGTTCGCCGCCTATGCGGGGGTGTATTTCCTCGGTTGGGGGGTGACGCTGGCGCTGGCGCTCTACGTGCTCGACCATCTGTTCTTCGCGATGGCCTTCGCGCAGAAGACCTATTTCCAGAAGATCGCCGATCCGTCCGATCACGCGCCGACCGCCGCCGTCGCCTTCACGATCAACCACATCGCCGCCGTCGCCCTGCCGGCGCCGCTGGGCCTGCTGTGGCTGATCGAGCCGGGCGCGGTCTATGCGCTGGCCTGCGCGATGGCGCTCGTCTCGCTCGGCCTGTCGCAACTCGTGCCGCGCCATCCCGAGCCGGGGCGCGAAACGGCGTTGACGCGCCCCGTCGTCGCGCCGGTCGCAGCGCCTGCGGAGTGACGGGTTGGACGCGCCCGCCGCACTCGGCTAGATGCTGCGGAAAAGCGGCGCGCGAGGAGGGACGATGACGGCGATGCGGATGCTATGGGCTGCGCTCGCCATCGGCGGCGCGATCCTTCCCTGGCTGTATTTCGGTCCATGGCTGGCGGAGAACGGCTGGGATCTCGGGCTCATGCTCGACGTCTGGAACGCCAACGACGCGACCACCGGCCTCGTCTACGACCTCACCTGGGCCTGGGGCGTGCTGAGCCTGTGGGTGCTGATCGAATGCCTGCCCCGGCGCGACTGGCTGGGGCTGCTGGCGATCCCGGCGGGGGTCATGGTCGGCGTCTCCTTCGCGCTGCCGCTTTACCTGTTCCTGCGGCTGCGGCCCGGCTACGCGCGCTGAGCATGGACCACTTCACCTACATCGACGGCGAGCTTTGCGCCGAGGACGTGCGGCTGGCCGACATCGCGGCCTCGGTCGGCACGCCCTGCTACGTCTATTCGGCGGCGACGCTGGAGCGGCATTACCGGGTCTGCGACGAGGCGCTGGCGGGGATGCGGCATCGCATCTGCTATGCGCTGAAGGCCAATTCCAACATGGCGGTGCTGCGGCTGCTGGCGCGGCTCGGCGCCGGGATGGACGTGGTGTCGGAGGGCGAGCTGCGGCGGGCGCTGGCGGCGGGCGTTCCGGGGGAGCGGATCGTGTTCGCCGGCGTCGGCAAGACGGCGGACGAGATGCGCGCGGCGCTGGCGGCGGGGGTCGGCCAGTTCAACGTCGAGAGCGAGCCGGAGCTGCTGGCGCTCGACGCCGTCGCGCGCGACATGGGTCTGCGCGCGCCGGTCGCGATCCGGGTCAATCCGGACGTCGACGCGCGCACCCACGCCAAGATCTCGACCGGCAAGTCCGAGAACAAGTTCGGCGTTCCGATCGCGCGGGCGCCGCAGGTCTATGCGCTGGCCGCGGGCCTGCCGGGCGTCGAGATCGTCGGCGTCGACCTGCATATCGGCTCGCAGCTGACCGAGCTGGCGCCCTTCGAGGCCGCCTTCCGCCGACTGGCCGAGCTTGTGGACGCGCTGCGCGCGGCGGGCCATGCGATCCGCCGCGTCGACCTCGGCGGCGGGCTCGGCATCCCCTATGTGCGCTCCAACGAAGCGCCCCCGCTGCCCTTCGACTACGGCGCGATGGTGCGACGGACCGTCGGCGGCCTCGGGGCGGAGGTGGTGATCGAGCCGGGGCGGCTGATCGCGGGCAATGCGGGCGTTCTGCTGGCGCGGGTGATCTACCGCAAGCAGGGGGAGGGGCGGGATTTCCTGATCCTCGACGCCGCGATGAACGATCTGATCCGCCCGGCGATGTACGACGCCTGGCACGATCTGGTTCCGGTGGCCGAACCCGCGGCGGACGCGCCGCTCGCGCCCGTCGACGTGGTCGGGCCGGTCTGCGAGACCGGCGACACCTTCGCCCGCGCCCGGAGCCTGCCGCCGATCGCTGCGGGCGATCTGGTCGCCTTCCGCTCCGCCGGCGCCTATGGCGCGGTGATGGCGAGCGAATACAACACCCGTCCGCTGGTCCCCGAAGTACTCGTTTCGGGATCGCGTTTTGACGTGGTGCGTTCGCGACCCACTTATGATGAGATGCTGCGCAGAGAGCGGATTCCCGACTGGCTGGCCTGAGGCCGCGCCCCGGGCCGCCGACGCGCCGGCGCATGCGCCGAAACCGGGAGCGCCTGATGTCCGAGACGCCGCCGACCACCGCCGTCCAGCCCTCGCCCGAGCAGCGCATCGCCGCCGCGCGCGCCGCCGTGGCGCGAGAGACGCGCCGGGCGCGTCGGGCGATGACGCTCGAGGCTCTGGCGCGCGCGCTCTGGCCGCTCTGGGCGCTCGCGGCGGCGTTTCTGGGGCTGGCGCTGCTGGGCCTGCCGCAATCCCTGCCGTTCTGGGGCCATGTCGCGGTGCTGGCGGGTTTCGCCGCCGCCGCGGTCTGGCTC
Source organism: Rubrimonas sp. (assembly GCF_036788415.1). Classification (NCBI taxonomy): domain Bacteria; kingdom Pseudomonadati; phylum Pseudomonadota; class Alphaproteobacteria; order Rhodobacterales; family Paracoccaceae; genus Rubrimonas; species Rubrimonas sp. The sequence goes on from NZ_DAIQNN010000030.1 coordinate 32,110, forward strand.
GGCCATCGGGCGGTTTCGGCGTGGAGATCCCCGACGGCCTCGGAGGCGCTGGCGCGGCTCGACGCCGGCGCGCCGGGCCGGCCCGCCGCCGCCGTCGGCGACGCGCTGGCCGCGGGCGCCGGCGACGCGCGGGCGCAGGCGTTGTGGGCCGCGCATCAGGCGCGGATGGCCGAGCGGGCGGCGCAGGCCAAGGCCGCGCCCGCCGACCTCCGCGTTTCGGCGCAGGACCGCTTCGCGCTGCGCCATGCCGCGGGCGTCGCGCTCGCCGCGGGGCTGCTGGCGCAGATCGGCGACGGCGGCGCCCGGCTGTCCGAGGCGCTGAGCCCGGTCGCCGCCGGGGCCGCGACCGTCGAGCGCCCGGCGCCGAGCGTCGAGGCGTGGGTTTCGCCACCGCCGCACACGGGCGTCGCCCCGCTCTATCTGACCGAACGCGCCTTCGAGACCGAGGCGGTCGCGTTGCCCGCGAACTCCCAGATCGCGCTGCGCGTGTTCGACGCGACCGAGCCGCCGGCGCTGACGGGCGAGGCCGTCGACGCGCCGGACGGCTTCGCCGAGCAGGGGCCGAACAGCTTCGCCGCCGGCGCGACGCTCATGCGCGACGGGGCGTTGTCGGTGACGCTGGAGGGCGGCGTTCTGGCGGAATGGCGCTTCGCGGCGACGCCCGACGCGGCGCCGTCGATGGCGTTCTCCGAGCCGCCGGTCGGCGCGCGTTCGGGCGCGCTGCAATTCGCCTTCGCGGCGTCCGACGATTACGGCGTCGTCGCGGCGCGGGCCGGCATCGCCATCGACGCCGGGGGCGAAGCGCCCGAGGGGCTTCCGCCCGCCGACACGGTGATCGAGCCGATCGCCTTCGAACTGCCGCTGCCGCTGACCGGCGACGCGCGCGAGGTGGCCGAGAGCGTCGTTCAAGACCTGATCGCCCATCCCTGGGCCGGTCTGCCGGTGCGCCTGACCCTGACGGCGACCGACGGGGCCGGGCAGGAAGGGGTCGACAGCCGCGATCTCGTCATGCCGGCGCGGCCCTTCCGCGATCCGCTGGCGCGCGCGCTGATCGAGCAGCGCCGCCACCTCGCCTGGAGCGTCGGCGCCGCCGAGCGCGTGCATCGCGTGCTGGTCGCCGTCACCGCCTATCCGGAGGACGTGTTCGAGGACACCTCCGCCTATCTCACCACGCGCCTCGCCGTCCGCCGGCTCGGCTTCGCGCTCGAAGAGGGCCGGGTGCGCGAGGAGGCCGAAGGGGTGATCGAACTCCTTTGGGAAGCGGCGCTGCGCATCGAGGACGGCGATCTGTCCGACGCGGAGCGCCGCCTGCGCGAGTTGCAGGAGCGGCTGTCCGAGGCCATCGAGGAGGGCGCGCCGCAGGACGAGATCGCCGAGCTGATGCAGCAGCTGCGCGAGGCGTTGCGGGACTTCATGCAGCAGCTCGCGCAGGAGGCGCTGCGCGATCAGGCGAACGGGCAGGAGCTGCCCGAGATCGACCCCGACCAGATGATGACGCAGCAGGACCTCGAGGACATGCTCCAGCAGCTCGAGGATGCGCTTCGCAACGGGATGGAGGATCTGGCGCGCCAGATGCTGCAGCAGTTGCAGCAGATGCTCGAGAACCTGCAGATGGCGCAACCCGGCCAGCAGCAGGGCGGCGGTCAGGGCGATCAGGCGATGCAGGAGCTGCAGGACATGATCGGCCGCCAGCAGGGCCTCGCCGATCGCTCGTTCGAGGCGTTGCGCGAGGGGCGCCAGCCGGGGCAGGGGCAGCCCGGACAGGGCCGGCCCGGGGAAGGGCAACCCGGTCAGGGTCGGCAGGGCCAAGGCCAGCAGGGCCAAGGCCAGCAGGGTCAGGGTCAGCAAGGTCAGGGTCAGCAAGGTCAGGCGCAGGGTCAGGGCCAGGGCGAGGGCCAGGGCGGCCAGGGGCAGGGCGAGGGCCAGCCGGGAGGACTCGGGAGCATCGCGCGCGATCAGGAGGAGCTGCGGCGGATGCTCGACCAGCTGCGGCAGGGCCTGCCCGGCGAGGGCCGCGAACAGGGCGGCTCGGCGGAGGCGCTGGGCCGCGCCGAGGAGCGCATGGGCTCGGCGCGCGACGCGCTCGAACAGGGCGACGCGGAGGGCGCGCTGCAAGATCAGGTCGACGCGCTCGATGCGCTGCGCGAGGGCGCGCAGCAGCTCGCGCAGGAGATGCAGCAGGGCCAGCCCGGGCAGGCGCAGCAGGCCGGGCGCAACGGGCGCAGCGGCGACGTGCGCGACGAGGACCCGTTCGGCCGCCCCACCGCGACCGACGGTCCGCTCGACGGCGACAGCGTCCGCGTGCCCGACGCCGGCGTGATGAAGCGCGCGCGCGAACTGATGGACGAGATCCGCCGCCGCGCCGGCGACCGCACCCGCGACAGCGAGGAGCTGGAGTATCTGCAGCGCCTGCTCGACCGGTTCTGAGCGAGGACCGGCGACAGGGTTCGGCAAGCCGCTTGAAGCACCCACCCGTCGACGCGGTTCGCAGGAGGCGATTCCCGCTCGGTGCGGTGGCCGGGAGGAGACGCGATGCGCGGGACGGACAAGATCAGCGGGTCGCTGTCCAGCTGTTTCGACATCGAGGATCGCATACTGGCGCGACATCCGCTGCGACAGGTGAGGCGGATCGCGTCTCGCCTCGCCCGAACTGTTCGCGGCTGGTTGGACGTCGCCGCATTAGGAGCGCTCCCGAGGGCGACTTCGGAGGCGGGCGTGAGGCGGATCAGCATTACGACGAGAGACGAGCTTCCGGGAGCGGTGGCGGCGCGGCACCGTTCCGCGACGCGCGCCGAGAAGGGGCGGATTTTGGCGGAGTTGACCGAGATCTCCGGCTACTGCCGCAAACATGTCGAGCGTCTGCTTCGACGTGGCCATGTCGTGGATCGATCGCGTCCACCGACGTCGCGATCGGTGGGACCGAATGCGCGCCACTGCTTTTCCGCGAGCAGCGCCTGCTCGGCGAGGTGATGACCGCGCTGCAGGCGGCGCTGCCTTTCCCGTTGCTCGGCTTCGACACCGACAACGACAGCGTCTTCATGAACGAGACGATCAAGGGCTGGTGCGAGTCGGCGGCGGTGCAGTTCACGCGCTCCCGGCCCTATCGCAATAACGATCAGGCGCATGTCGAGCAGAAGAACGGCGCGGTCGTGCGCTGGATGGTGGGCTACCGGCGGTATGCAGGCCTCGCCGCCGCGCGGGAGGTGGCAACGCTCTATCGCAGCATGCGGTTGTTCGTGAACTTCTTCCAGCCGTCCTTCAAGCTGATGGAGAAGATGCGCGACGGTGCGCGAGCGACCAAGAGGTTTCATGCCCCGCTGACGCCGTCCCAGCGAGTTCGGGCGCATCCTGCGGTCCCGCAGGGAATGAAGGACGCGCGGCGCAGTTCGCCGAACTCGATCCGGTGAAGCTGCTGCATGACATGCGTCAGGCGCAGGCGCGGTTGGCGGCCCTACGCGGCAGGGTGCGGTTCCATGAGCGAGAGCGGGCATGTCAGCGGCGCTCTTGACGCCCGAGACCAATGCAAATACATGCCCGACTACCGCGAGCGGTAGAGCGAGGGCAGAAGGTGCCTTGCGGAGGCCCCGGTAAGGCAGTGGGGAATAGTTTAACGGTAGAACAGCGGACTCTGACTCCGTCGGTCTTGGTTCGAATCCAGGTTCCCCAGCCAACCTCCCGCG